>JAHDWC010000137.1 GCA_023382575.1 Anaerolineales bacterium | reverse complement strand
TCAACTTAATCGCGGAGATGATCGAGCCGTACAGCGGAAAAATCTATGACCCCTGTTGCGGTTCGGGCGGCATGTTCGTGCAATCCATGAAGTTCATCGAGAACCATCACGGCAACAAGAAGGATGTTTCGATCTATGGGCAGGAATTAACTGCAACAACATATAAGTTAGCAAAAATGAACCTTGCCATTCGCGGCATTTCTGCCAATTTGGGCGATGTGCCTGAAAACACGTTCTTCAAAGACCAGCACAAAGACCTGAAAGCTGATTTCATCATGGCGAACCCGCCTTTCAACCAAAAGCAATGGCGGGCGGACGATGAACTGAAAGACGACCCGCGTTGGCAGGGCTATGACGTGCCGCCCACTGGCAACGCTAACTATGCCTGGATTTTGAACATCGTCAGCAAACTTTCTGAGAATGGCATTGCGGGCTTTTTATTGGCAAACGGCGCATTAAGCGGCGACGGAACAGAGAAAGCTATCCGCCGCAAGTTGATTGAAAATAATATTGTTGAAGCGGTTTTGGTTTTACCGCGCAGTTTGTTTTATACGACAGACATCAGCGTGACGCTCTGGATTTTGAACAAGAACAAAAAGGCGCGGACAGTGGAACAGAACGGCGTTTTGAAGAAATACCGTGACCGCCAGCGCGAAATCCTATTCATGGATTTGCGACAGGAAGGCGAACCATTCGAGAAAAAGTATGTGCAATTCTCCGCAACGGATATTCAGAAAGCCGCCGAGACTTTTCATACTTGGCAGACAACTGACTTTGCCACCAAGTACCAGAACACACCTGAATATTGTTACAGCGCCAGTTTTGAAGAAGTGGAAAAGAAAGACTTTTCACTTGTGCCAAGCAAGTACATTGAGTTCATCAACCGCGATGAAAATATTGACTTTGACGAGAAGATGACTGCCCTGCAAAGTGAGTTTGCTGAATTATTGAATGCCGAAGAAGTATCGAAAAAGGACTTATTAAAGGTCTTCAAAGAGTTGGGGTATGAGATCAAACTATAAAAGGATTGGCGATCATATTCGCCAAGTTAATGTCCGCAACGTGGATTTGAAAGCTACAAACCTATTAGGCATTAACATCGACAAATTCTTTATGCCTTCTGTTGCCAATGTTGTCGGTACAGATATGTCTACGTATAAAATCGTCAAAAATGGACAATTCGCCTGTAACCGTATGCACGTTGGCAGAGATTATAGACTGCCTGTTGCGCTTTCCAGAAGCACAGAAGATTTTCTTGTTTCACCCGCCTATGATGTTTTTGAAATCAAAGATACGAAAACTCTATCGCCTGAATACCTGATGATGTGGTTTTCTCGCAAAGAATTTGACAGAAACGCATGGTTTTACACAGACGCAGATGTGCGTGGTGGATTGGATTGGGAAGCCTTTTGCGACATGACCCTGCCCATTCCCTCACCTGACAAACAGCACGAAATCGTCAAAGAATACAACACCATCCTCCAGCGCATTGACCTGAACAATCAATTGATTCAAAAACTGGAAGAAACCGCCCAAGCCATTTACAAACAATGGTTTGTGGATTTTGAATTCCCAAACGAAAACGGTGAGCCGTACAAGTCCGCTGGCGGGGAGATGGTGGAAAGTGAATTGGGTGAGATTCCGATGGGGTGGGAAGTAAACTCTTTTACTAAAACCTTTAAGTTAATGGGCGGGGGTACACCAAGCACCGAAATAGATTCATATTGGAACGGTGAAATTCCTTTTTTTACGGCGAAGGATGTTACAGAATGTTATTATAGTTTTGACACAGAAAGAAACATAACCAAAAGCGGTTTAAAGAATTGCAGCAGTAGGCTCTACCCCGAAAATACAACATTTGTTGTAGCAAGGGGAGCAACAGTCGGTTCAGTTGCATTATCAGGAAAGCAAATGGCGATGAATCAAAGTTGCTACGCAATACTTGGAAAAGATGGTTCGGCTTTCTTTGCACATCAATCAACTCTGAATTTGATGAAAAGTTTAACGTCACAGGCTACAGGCGCAACATTCGGCGCTCTTGTTACAAAAAATTTTGACGAACAAATTATTATTGAACCGCCAATTGAAATTGTCATGCATTACGAAAAAATAGTTGGCAACGTGTATAAATCTATGTTAGATCATTTGAAATTGAATTTGTTGCTTATGAAAACAAAAAACTTACTATTATCCAAACTTGCAACCGTGACAGACTGAGCAGGTAAGCATGAGCATCTTCAACGAAGAGACATTGGAACGTTCGGGATAAATCCCTTACTCAGGGCATGGAAGCCCTGCGGGCTGATGAGCGAGTCCGCTTTAGCGGACTTTCACGAACTGAGGCAGGGATTTATCCCCCGCCGAAAAAGGCATAAGAGAACTTCATGACCTACTGGAGACTGCATTACCACCTTATTTGGTCAACGCAAGACCGCCAACCCACTCTAACGGCAGAGCGCGAGAAAATGTTTTACGGCGTTCTATATCGCAAAGCCGAAGAGTTGGGAATAAAAATCCATGCGGCAGGGAATGTAGAAGACCATGCCCATGTCGTGGCGTCCATTCCGCCAAAAATATCCGTTGCCGATTGTGTCCGTCACCTCAAAGGAACAAGCGCCTACGCCATCAATCACATGGCTGGCAGTGATGGTCAATTCAAATGGCAAAGCGGTTATGGCGCATTGAGTATCGGCGAAAGGTCGCTGGAAACAGTCATGGAATACGCCGCAAGGCAAAAAGAGCATCATAAAAACCAGACGGTTATTTTCATTTATGAGAGAATGGATGAAGAAGAGTGAGATGAATAGATTCGTATTGGTTCGTCGGTTCGTTCGGAATAAATTCCTCGCTCAGAGCATGAAAGCCCTACGGGCTGATGGCATGAGTCCGCTTGAGCGGACTTCCACGTACTGAGGCGGGGATTTATCCCCCGCCGAAATAGGCATAAGAGAAACCCTATGAGCATCTTCAACGAAGAAACATTGGAAAACGCCGTCATTGAATTATTCACCGCAGAAGGGTATCCGCACGTCAGGGGCGAGAACATCCACAAGGCGATGGAAGATGTTTTACTGCGCGACGATCTCAAGCAGTATCTTTTCAATCGCTATTCCGCTGAAGACATCACGCCCAACGAAGTCGAAGGCATCATCCGCCAACTCGAAGCCTATCCCGCCGCCGCGCTGTATGAGAGCAATAAAAAGATCATGAAACTCATCGCGGATGGTTTTACGCTCACCCGCGAAGACCGCACAAAGAAAGACCTGTTTATCCAACTGCTTGATTTCACTAATGCGGGGATTGCTTCGTCGGGCAAAGAGCGCCCTCCTCGCAATGACGGGGGCATGAACATTTATAAGATTGTCAACCAACTGGAAATACAAGGCACAGAAAAGCGCATCCCCGACGCAATTGTGTATATCAACGGTCTGCCGCTGGTGGTGATCGAATTCAAGAGCGCGGTCAAAGAGAACGCCACCATCAAGAACGCCTTCGACCAGTTAACCGTCCGCTACCGCCGCGACATCCCCGAACTCTTCAAATACAACGCCTTTTGCGTCATCTCCGATGGCGTCAACAACAAAATGGGCTCGCTCTTCTCGCAGTACGATTTCTTCTACGCCTGGCGCAAAGTGGAAGCCAAAGACCAACCGCAGGAAGGTATCGACTCGCTCTTTACAATGGTCAAGGGCTTGTTCCACCAGTCCCGCCTGCTCGATGTCATTCGCAACTTTATCTACTTCCCCGACACCTCGCGCAACGAAACCAAAATCGTCTGCCGTTATCCGCAGTATTACGCTGCCCGCCAGTTATACAACAGCATCCGCGCCAACATGCGTCCGCACGGCTCAGGCAAAGGCGGAACCTACTTCGGCGCGACGGGTTCGGGCAAGAGTTACACCATGCTGTATCTCTCTCGTCTGTTGATGAAAAGCCCGCATCTCTCCAACCCGACCATTGTTCTCATCACTGACAGAACCGACCTCGACGATCAACTCTCCGCCCAATTCACCAACGCCAAAGACTTCATCGGCGACGCAGAAATTATCAGCGTCGAAAGCCGCGAAGAACTGCGTCAACGCTTGCAAGGCAGGAAAAGCGGCGGCGTGTTCCTCACCACCATCCAGAAATTCACCGAAGACTTGGGCTTGCTGACCGACCGCGAAAACGTCATCTGCATTTCGGATGAAGCCCACAGAACGCAAGTCAACTTAGACCAGAAGATTGTTGTCAAGAAAACAGGTGTAGAAACCCGTTACGGCTTCGCCAAATACCTGCATGATTCTTTGCCCCGCGCTACTTACGTCGGTTTTACAGGCACGCCCATCGACGCCACGATGGATGTCTTTGGCGAAATCACCGACGCCTACACCATGAAAGAATCGGTGGAAGATGAAATCACGGTCAAAATCGTGTATGAAGGCAGAGCCGCCAAAGTTCTGCTTGATGATAAGAAACTGAAAGAGATCGAAGACTATTACAAAAAGTGCGCCGAAGAAGGCACAAACGAATACCAAATCAATGAGAGTAAGAAAGCCGTCACCCATTTGGAAGTCATTTTGGGCGACCCCGACCGCCTGAAACTACTGGCGCAGGATTTTGTCGAACACTACGAAACGCGAGTCAATGAAGGCGCAAGCGTCAAGGGCAAAGTGATGTTTGTCTCGTCCAGCCGTGAAATCGCCTATAACTTGTATAAAGAAATCATCGCCCTGCGCCCTGAATGGGCAGAAGTCCGCGAGAGTGACGACACAAGTCAACTGACCGAAGCCGAAAAGCGCGATTTGAAACCGATTGAAACCATCAAAATGGTGATGACCCGCGACAAGGACGACGAGAAAACTTTATACGATTTACTTGGCACGAAGGAATATCGCAAAGAACTCGACAGGCAATTCAAGCAGGTCAATTCCAATTTCAAGATCGCCATCGTGGTGGATATGTGGATCACGGGCTTCGATGTGCCATTCCTTGACACCATTTACATTGACAAACCCATCCAGCAACATTCCCTCATCCAAACCATTTCGCGCGTCAATCGCGTGTACGAAGGCAAAGAAATGGGCTTGGTGGTGGACTATCTTGGCATCAAGTCCAATATGAACCTCGCGCTGGCGAAGTATTCCAAATATGGCGGCGAAGAGTTTGACGAGATTGATAAAACCGTTGCCATTGTCAAAGACCAGTTGGATTTGCTCAACCGCTTATTCCACAAATTTGACGCATCCAAATATTACAACGGCACACCGTTAGAGAAATTGCATTGTCTCAACCGCGCCGCCGAATTCGTGCAAATGACCGAAGAGATCGAAAAGCGTTTCATGGCAATTGCCTATAAATTGCGTGGCGCGTATGACTTGTCCGTCACCAGTGAAAAGATTACACAGCAGGAACGCGACCAAATCCATTTCTATTTTGCCGTCCGCTCGATTGTCTTCAAACTCACCAAAGGCAACGCGCCCGACCTTGCCCAAATGAATGCCCGCGTGACCGAGATGATCCATGAAGCCTTGCAAAGCGAAGGCATCGAAGAAATCTTCAAACTCGATAAGAACGATCCCGACGTGGATATTTTCAGCGACGAGTACATGGCAAAGATCGACAAGATTGAACTGCCGAACACCAAGATCAAACTTTTGCAAATGCTTTTGAAGAAAGCGATTGACGAGTTCAAGAAGGTCAACAAGATCAAAGGCGTGGATTTCTCCAAGCGCTTGAAACATTTGGTTGACCTCTACAACGAACGCAAAGACTTTGAAACCTTCAAGAGTGAAGTGGTGGATGACCTCGCCGAAGAATTTGCCAAGTTATTCAAGGATTTACAGGTTGAACGCAATTCCTTCACCGAACTGGGCATCAACTTTGAGGAAAAAGCCTTCTACGACATTCTCAAAGCCATCTCGGAGAAATACAAATTCCCCTATCCCGAAGAGAAGTTAATTGCTCTCTCCAAAGCCGTCAAAGTCATTGTGGATGAGAAAGCCAAATTCACTGACTGGTCACAGCGCAACGACATCAAAGCCGAATTACAAGTTGCCCTGATTTTGACGCTCGACGAACACGGTTATCCGCCCTTCACGCAGGATGAAGTCTATAAAGAGATTTTTGAGCAGGCTGAGAATTTCAAGAAGTTTGCAACGGAGTAGATCATGCTGAGTGAACCTAAATTACTGCAACAAGACTTTATTACTTTGTTTAATGTCTTTTGGTATCGTGACTTCCCTCTCACAAAAAACTACAAGGATTTTGGCTCGCGCGCGGAATGGACAACTCATATTGGTATATGTGTACGTTCATGTGCAGATTTGTTAGGTTATTTTACCTATTTTGAAAGTGGTGGAAGAACTGATGCAATTATCAAAGATAATCAAGGTTTCGATGTTGCCCATATAGAATGGGAATGGTGGCAGGCTGACTCTGACAAGGTCAATGAAATCAAAAAGCTCCATAAAAAAAGGAAAAATACTGATTTCTCAGTATTTATTTCTTATAGCAAACTTGATAATATAGGTAGTCATGAAAGGAATTTAAAGTCTATTGAAAAACAATGGGGTAAAAGCGAAGAGCCTCTTGTGGTGTTTCTGATTACATTTTTACGAGCGAAGAATCTACGAGAGTTTTATGATCTGGAAACATATATTGTTCGAAATGGAAAGATAAAAAAGGTTAGGTCACAACCTGCATTGCCCTGGGATGTTAGAGGGACACGCTGGGAAATAAGAAATACGAATGAGATTATGAAGTAGGGGGAGGATGGGTGGGCGGTAGGGATGGGCGAGGAGACCTCGCCCATACGGGATGATGGATGATAAGTAGACGTATCGGGAAGGTGACAGTCACTTTGCCCACTCCGCTATGCTTCGGGGTGCTTCGCAAAGATGACCGTCACCTTTTGTTTGTGCGTTCGGTTCAGGTACAATGAAACCTGTTGAGTTGAGAGTATCGATGGCGGGGCGGCTGTCTGAGAAGGTCAGGAGATGATGGAAGAAGAAGAGATCCACCTGGAGTTGTTGTTCAGTTTCGTTTGGATGTTTCGGCGCTTTGAGGCGGCATTGCGGAAGGCAGGGTATGTGAAGCCGGGGGGGCGGTCTCAGGTGGATTGGGGGCGTTTTGTGGCGGAGATCGATGAGGCCTTTGTGCCAGAGGTGCGACCGGAGGTGGATGGGGCGTACTGCTACCTGTTGGGGACGAGTGCGAAGGGGCGCGCGAAGGTCTATGCGGGGCGGCTGGTGCGCATGTCCGCGGTGATCGAGGAGATGGGACGTCAACTGGAGCGCGACCTGCAGACGGAGTCGATCCCTAGAGACCCGTCGGCGCTGCTGGCTGCCATGACGTTGATGGATGCGTGGGCGATGTTGCAAGAGGATGTGAAGCGAGCCTGGGTCGATGTGAAATCATAGAGATGTCAGTGGGGGAGGTCAGGAAGGGAGCGGTGTGAACTTTACGACGAGGGCCGTCCGCGCCCATTGGGAGAGCGAGCCGTCGGATTCGCGTTCTTTGTATTTGTCCGCCATTTTGTTCCGGATGGTCTCTTCGTCCTTTTGCACTGCGACCTGTGCCAGCGCGGGGAAGGTCTGCCCGGCAAGGCGCAGGCTGACTGAGGGTTCTTTCAGCAGGTTCTTGACCCAGTCCGACTTCGTCCCACCACCAGACATGAGGTAGAGCGCATCGGCGTGGACGACGAACCAGATCTCGATCTCGTGCGGGTTGCCGGTCACACGTCCGCGGGTGGTGAGGTAGCAATATGCTTCTTTTGCGAATTGGGTGAGGTCGATGGGCATGGCGGGTCTCCAAAAAACATAAGGATAGCGGCGTGGGCATGTTGGGCGGGGCTCCCCCGCCCCTACGTGTCGTATTGGGTGATGTCGAGGACTTCGTTGGAGAGGAAGTAGGTCTGCGCGGGGAGGAGGATGTGTTTGCGCCGCCAGGTGGGGTAGACGGTGGTGCAGGAGGAACGCGGCAGGCGTTTGATGAGGGCGGAATCGTAGAGCAGGATGGAGCGGTTGGTGATCTTCTCGATGACGGTCCAGTGATCGTGATAGCCCTGCAAGCCGAGGATGATGGAGCGTCCGGGCGTGCCGTCCAGGAAGGATTGCATGGACTTCCAGAAGGTGGTCAGATCGGGATTGGGGACGCCGCGGAAGGGGACGCGGACATTGGAGATGCGCTTCTTGCCGATGACCTTGCGCAGGATGGCGAGCATTTCGATGTGGATGATGCCATCAATGAGGAACTTGCCGAGCAGTTTGCGGCGCGAGAGGTAGTGGATCAGGTCGTTGAAGAGGGTCTGGGATTCTTCGTCGGTGGAGCGGTTGATGAAGCGCTCGGCATTGATGATGCTGTACAAGCCGCACAGCGAGTCCAAGCCACCCTGTTGAAAGGGGGGCAGTGCGAGCATGGTTTTGGGGGTGGCAGTCATGGCGTCCGTCCTCCGCCCGGTAGTTATACATCCTTTCCCTTGCCGCGGGATAGTTTTGATTTGAGATCGTCACGTTTCGCGTCCGCGAGGGGCACGCCGGCTTTGTAGGCGGCAGAGGCGATGGAGTGCGAGACGGCGGGCGAGGCGAGCAGGACGAAGAAGATGAGCAGAATGCCCTTCCAGACGGTCAACGGGGTGAGGATGCTGGCGGCGATGAGCAGGAAGACCAGCCCAAAGACGCTGACCTTGCCGGTGGCGTGCAGGCGGGTGTAGACGTCTGGCAGGCGGATGAAGCCGATCAGCCCGACGAGGGAGAGGAAGGTGCCCAGCACCAGCAGGAGGATGGCGATGAATTGCAGGACGGTTTCCATTAGAAGACCCTCTGATCGGAGATGAACTTGGCGAGCGCCACGGTGGAGAGATAGCCGAGCGCGGTGGTGACGATGGCCACGTCGAGGAAGAGGCTGTTCTGGCGGATGATGGAGATGATGACCAGCACGGCCGTGGTGAGCGTGCTGGCGATGTCCAAGCCGACGAGACGCATGACGCTGTTCTCACCGCGCCAGGCATTCCAGGCGGCGACGATGACCATCAGCAGATGCAGGGCTAGGATGACCCAAATGACAGTGTCCAGGATGGTTTGCATGGGGAGTTCGCTTTCCTATTCAAATTCGAACATGGAGCTAAGCAGGGCCTGCCGCTTGGCTTGGGCATTGGCTGATTCGGCGGCGGTGGCGTCCACGTCCAGACAGTGGGTGTACATCATGCCGTCACTGTCCATTTCGATGACCAGTTCACCGGGCGAGAGGGTAATGGCATGGGCGCTCATGGCGGTGCCCAACTCGGTCTTACTGCCGGAGGGGATGGCGATGATGCCCGGTTTGAGGGGCATCTTGGGGCTGAGGACGATGCGGGCGGTCATGAGTCCGCCGAGGACCACGTCCCAGATGACGACGAAGACGTAACGCAGCGCCGCCCACAAGAAGCGCGGAATGCGCGAGAAGGGGACTTGAGCCGGTCCGTTACGCGGGATGAGCAGGCTGATACCCAACGCGACCAGCGCGCCCAACACGAGGTTGGCGGGCTGAACGTTCCCGGTCAGCGCGAGGTAGATGAAGAACAAGACGATGGCAGAGGGGATGATACGCATTAGCCACCTCCCAGAATGGCAAGGATATAGGCGTTCGGTTCGAGCATCCACGCGGCAGTGGTTTGGGCGAAGGCGACCAGCGGCTCAGACCAGAGTCCCAGCACGAGCGAGAGGACGATAAGCAGGGCGGGCGCGAGCAGTTTGTCGCCTTCCTTGGGCTTGGCTTGGGGATTGTCCTCGAACCAGACGCGCATGAAGGCGCGGATGACGTACACGAGCGTGACGATGCTGGCGACGCCGATGATCAACAGGGGGATGTATTGCGCCGCTTCGACTCCGCTCCAGAAGATCATCAGTTTGCTGACGAAGCCGTTAAGCGGAGGGATGCCCGCCAGCGCCATGCCGCCGATCAGGAAGAGCAGACCCGCGACGGGGTGATACTTGCCGACGCCAACGATGACCTCGAAGGAAGCTGATTTGACCGCGGCGCGGCTGGCCATGGCGCCCGCCAGCATGAGCATGGCGGCTTTGATGAGGGCATGGTTGAAGGTGAAGACCAATGCGGCGGCAAGCGAGAGCGGTGTGCCCCAGCCAATGCCGACCAGAATGAAGCCGATCTGCGCCAGCGTTGAATACGCCAGCATGCGCTTGGCGTTGTGCGTGCCGAGCGCACCAAAGCCGCCGTATAAGACGCCGATCACACCAAGGATGACGAGCAGCAGTTTGAGCAGTCCCGCCTCTTCCGCGAACAGGAGGGTGGTCATACGGAAGAAACCATAGACGCCCATTTTGACCACCAACGATGAGAGCATGGCACTGACGGCGGTGGGGGCGGCGGCGTGAAAGTCTGGCTGCCAGAAGTGGAAGGGGAAGGTGGCGCTTTTGATGAGGAAGGTGGCGGTCAGGAAGGCCATCCCGGTCATGGCGAGCGGTGCATTCGGGTCCGCAGCAATGCGGACGGAGAGGTCCGCCATGTTGAGCGTGCCATAGGCGACATACAACGCCCCAACGCCGAGCAGGAAGAAGACCGAAGCCAGGGTGGAGATGTAGAAGTATTTGTAGGCGGCTTCGACGCCATATTTGTCGTCCGCGATGGCGGTCAGCGCTGCGCCCGAGATGACAATGATCTCGGCGAAGACGAACAGGTTGAACAGGTCACCGGTCAGGAAGGCGCCGGTCAGCCCGCTGGAGAGAGCCAGAAAGAGCGGGTAGAAGGTGCGGTATTGGACGGCCTGTTCCTGCGATCCAAGCGCATACAACAGCCCGGCGCATAAGACAGACTGGGTCATCAGGAGCATGAAGACGCTCAACAGATCGGCGGTGAGAGTGATGCCGAAGGGCGCGCTCCAGGCGCCTAATTGCACGGTGACCGGCTGTCCGGTCGTCAGCACGATGCGCAACAAATTGATGGTGAAGCCGAGCGCGGTCAACATCAAGAGGAAGGCGATGGTGGATTGCAGTCTGCGCTGCTTGCGGAACAGGATGGTGATGGGCACGCCGATGAGCGGCAGCAGGAGAGGGAGAAGCAGGGAAGCGGCGTTCATCAGTTCTTCAGTCCCTTCACTTCGTCGCTGTCACTGGTCTTGTAGCGGGTGGAGATGGCATACAGCAGACTGAGGACGAAGGCAAATCCGCCCATGCTGATGACGATGGCCGTCAGCACGAGGGCTTGCGGCAGCGGGTCACTGATCTGGGTGGTGGCTGTAGAGTAGGCGGCAGAGGTCCCGTTGTATGCGCCGGTGGTGAAGAGGAACAGGTTGACGGCATTGGAGATCAGCACCAGTCCGATAGCGGCGCGGATGACGTTGCGACGCAGGATCTGATACACACCGGCGGCGAATAGAATCCCAACGGCGAGGGAGGTCAGGATGTTCATGCTTGCTCCTTGGTGAGGGCGGCGAGTTCTTCGACTGTTTTTTGTTCAAGTTCCTCCTGGCGCGGACGTCCGAGATTGTCGAGGATCAAGGTCGCTGCGCCCGTGACGGTCAGTGCAATGGCCACTTCGAAGAGGAAGGAGTTGGTAAAGGCAAAGCCGGGCGGCATGGGCAGCCCAAGCATGGCGCCATAGTCCACGGGGGCGGCGGCTCCCGCCCCGAAGACTGCACCGCCGATGGCATTGAGGAAAGACAGCAGCAAGCCATAGCCGATGAGGGTCTTGCGTTTGAGCCAGGCTAAGCGGCTGCGCGTCTCGTCGTAGCCGAAGATGATGTACCACATCGCCACCGCCAAGCTGATGATGACTCCGGCAGTGAAGCCGTC
>JAHDWC010000136.1 GCA_023382575.1 Anaerolineales bacterium | reverse complement strand
TGTCCGTTCGAGAGCAGCAGCGCGAGCGTGTTCATCCAGTAGGTATCGGCGGCGATCAAATCCATGCCCCAGCCAGTGCCCGAGCCCGACGTGGAACAATGCGGGATGCCATAATGCTTCATCATCTCGGAGCAAGCCACGCTGATGAGGATGCTTTGCGGGTCGTAAAAGTTGAGCATGGTACGCATGTCAAAGTAGACGGGCAACATGCCAAGCAAAATCGGCGCCCCCTTCTTGATGGTCTGGCTGATGACCAGACCCGCCAGCAATTCCGCCATCAACAGCGTCAGTGTGCCTGCCGGGGTCAGCGGCGTGGACGCACCCGCCATGCTGTAGTTCGAGAAGATGATCGGCAGTCCGCGCTCGATGGCGACCTTCATCTTGTCCACGGTGCCGGCGTTCATCACCAGCGGACTGACCGGATTGAAGTACGGGATTACAAAGGGCTTATCACCGACTTCCTTGCCATGCAGGTGCTCGAACATATCGAGCACATCGGGAAAACGATCTTCGTCGGAGACAAGCAGGACGAGCGGCTTGGTGGTGTTGGCAATGTGTTCCAACGAGCCATACATATCGCCCAGTTCTTCCTTCACATCGCGGATGATGCCCACTGTTGAAATCACGTCATAATGTTTAAGCGCCGAGCCGAGGCGCACCAGATCACGAAAGTTCTCACGCTTGAAGATGTCCAGCGTTTCATCGACCGGATTTTGATAAAAGAGCGCCGTCACCCCCACCCCAAAGCGCAGACGGTCGTCACCCAGCTTTAGTTTGTGTTCGCCGCGCCGATCATAGACGTCGATGGTTTTCGGCGCGGACTGGATCGCTTCCTCCACAACTTCAGGCGGGAATCGGATAATGCGGTCTTCGGCTTTCAAGCCCAGCTTCCATTCGAGCATTTGTAAAATGGCAGGCGAATCGACGCGCACTCCCGTCTGACTCAGAACCTTCAGCACATTTTGATGCGCCTCCTGGATCTGTTCGGCATTCATCAAGGTCAACTTCGGGCGGACATTGTTCATGGAAATCTCTCCTCGTCCGCAATTTTATCCTACCTCGCGTATGTCATTACGAGCGGGCTTGTAGCGCCACTCGTAATGACAAAGATTACCCTTCCCACGCCTGACGGTCTTCCGACGTATCGGGGTCGAGATATTTCGGATGCACCTTCTCGAAGACGCGATGTCCGTGCGCAGTCCACAACTCGGCGGCCAGCCGCTTGGGATGACAATCCACGCCCTGTGCCATGAAGTACTGACCGATGCGCATCACATCGCGCTGGAAGATACCCCACGAAGACGGATTCGACTCAGGGATGACCACCTGCGGAAAATCGATCAGCTTGATGTCGCCGTCCCAATACAGGATGTTGTACGCCGAAAGGTCGCCGTGGATGCGCTTTTTGGAGAGCATGATGTCGAGGTTGCGGATGACGCGCTCGAACAACGGGCGGGCTTCATCCGGCTCCAGGGAGATGTGACTGAGCGGCGGCGCCGCCACACCCGCATCGCCGATGAACTCCATCAAGATGGCGTTCTTTTCCTTGGCGAACGGCTTGGGCACATCCGCGCCGGCGGCGTGCAGCGTCTCCATCGTGACGTACTCATACGAGATCCACGATTGATGGCGGACTTCTTCGCCATAACGCGTGCGCTTGGCGATGGCGTTGATGTCGGCTTCCTTCCACAAAGCGTGACCGTCCTCGTCCAGGTCGGTGCGACCGATGCGATACAAGCCGTCGTTCTTGAGGTTGCGCAGCGAGCGCGGACGATAAACCTTGGCCGCCAGCCAGGGGACATCCACCTCAGCGCCGGGCGAGCACTGATAGACCGAGGCCTCCTTGCCGCCTTTGACGCGCCTGAGCACGTCAGCGATCCACTTATGCTCATGGAAGGAGACCAGCGAATCCAACAGCCACCATTCTTCGAAGCGCGCGGCTTTGTAGGTGAACTTGAATTCCTTCGAGGCTTCCTGCGCACGGGTAAAGAGTTTGGCTTCCATCTCGCGCTTCTTCGATTCGCGCTTTTGGGTCACACGCTTGTTGGAAGGCTGCTTGAGGTCCACGTCAAGATCGTCTAATTCGTCGTACAGTTCGTACAGGTCTTTCGCGTTCATTTTTGAATCCATTGGAAGTAATACCTTATGTGAGGTCGCTTCGCCGTTAGATGGCTGGCGACGATTAAACAAAAAAACCACAGGGAACGAACTCCTGCGGCTTCATAAATCGGTAACAAAAAACCGCAGGCGCGGCGCGCCTGCGGTCGGTAGTCGGATGCAAAAAACTACGACACGCTCTCAGGAGGCGCGCTGAAATACAGTGGGAAGGAACGTGAGATCGATTGCATGGTTTCGAGCCTCCTTTCGAAGTGAAATAGTGGATTGATTTTATGACAAGCTTGACAATACGTCAATCCTTAAACCTTCATGCGCCACAAGAGCAAAACCGCCGCCAGCGCCAGCCCAGCCCCAAAGAAGAACGGTGCTGATGCCCCCCACCCCGCCCAGGCACCCACGCCCTGCCATAACAACCCGGCGATCAGCGAAGCAGGCAGGGCGGTGATCCCAATGGCCGCATTGAACCACCCATAAGCCGTGCCGCGCTGCGCATCAGGGACGAGATCCGCGACAAAGGCTTTCGCCACACCTTCGGTGGCGGCGTAATACAAACCATAGACGGCAAACAAGACCCAGATCTGCCAGCCCGCACTCGCAAACGCAAAGCCCAGATATACCAGTCCATAGGCCAGCCAGCCGCCGATCATCAAGCGTCTGCGCCCGACCCGGTCGGAGAGCACACCAAAGGGACCCGAGCATACCGTATACACCGCCGTGAAAGTCATCAACATCAGCAAGGTTTGCAGCACGTTCAAGCCGCGTTCCTGCGCGCGCAGGATAATGAACGAATCGGAAGAGTTGCCAAGCATGAAGAGCACCATGATGATGAGGAACTTTCGAAAGCGAGGGTCGAGACTCTGAAGCGAGACGCGCTTCTTTTCCACGCCGTAGCTGGAGGACTTAATCTCAACCGCGCCCCACGCCAACACCATCACTGCCAAGACAGCTGGCACAATGCTGAACAACACCGCCGTCTGAAAGGAGGCGCGTGTGATCAACAGACTGCCCCTTTGCGTCAGCCAGATGATGAGAGCAGCAATGCCGATCCCAAGAAATGCCCCGGCGGTATCTCCGGCGCGATGCAGACCAAAGGCATACCCGCGGTTGGATTCGTCGCTGCTGGCTGCCACCAGCGCATCGCGCGGCGCCGTGCGGATGCCCTTGCCCACACGGTCGGAGAAACGCACCGCCATGACGCCCGTCCATGAAGCGGCAAAATACAAAAATGGCTTCGACAAAGCCGAAATGGCATAACCGATGACCGCCAGCCATTTGCGGTTGCCCAGCCGGTCAGATAGCGACCCCGAATATACCTTGAGCAGGCTGGCGGTGGTCTCTGCCACGCCGTCGATCAGACCGATGACCGCCGTGCGCACGCCCAATACATTCGAAAGAAACAAGGGGATCAAATAAACGATCATCTCCGAAGAGATGTCCATCAGAAAGGAGGTGGCGGTCACGACCCAGATGTTGGGATGCAGTTGCTTACGGATGGAGGGTTTGTCACTCATGGTGGGTCACTTCACGTGCTGGTCGAAGAACAATTGCACCTTGGCCATAAACTGGAACCACGGGTCGCCGATGAAGGAATGACCCTCGCCCGGATAGGCAAAGATCTGGGCGTCCACGCCAGCCTCCAGAAAGGCTTCATACATCTTCGTAGACCATTCCGGCGGAGTACCTGCCGAGGTCTGCCCGTCTTCGGTGCCGTAATGGATCTGTACTGGCGCAGAGACGAGGTCAAAATGATAGAGCGGCGAGACTGCCGCCAGCATCTCAGAGTCCATCGTGGCTGTGAAATAGGCGGCGGTGACATCGGCGGGCAGGTTGAGCGGCAGGATATCCGACGAATTGCAGCCCAGCGCAGCCTCGCCTTCGTAGACATCCCCCACACAGCCGGGACCCCAGCGCCCGATGATGTCGGCAAAGTCGGCGCTGACCGAAGAGTATAAGACCGCCGCCTTGATGCGCTCGTCGATGGTGAGGGCTTTCAGGGTGACGCCGCCGCCCATGCTGTGCCCCCACATGCCGATGCGTTCGGGGTCGGCTTCGCGGATGGACGGCAGGGCATTGATCAGATGGATGACATCGATAGCCAGCCCGGAATAAAAGAGGCTGACGCCCGTATCAGACTCAGCCCAACTGCGATAATCGGACGAGACCGTCAGATACCCGCGCCGGTTGAGGAACTCAGCGGCGCGGTCGGTGCCGTCGCCCGAGAAGTAAATGTAGCGCGAGAAGAAACCGTGGTTCATGACGATGACCGGATACGGCGGATCGCCGACGGTGGGAATTTGCAGGATGCCTGTGATGGTCAGCCCGTCACTGGGATATTCGATCCGATAGCGCGTGAAGGTTTCGGCTTCCAGCAGCGTCTCGCGGATCGTGATGCGAGCCGCGCCATATTCACGCGCGCGCAAGCCCGCAATAGTGTACGGCTGCATGGCTTGCGCCACGGTCAAGGTGGCGGTGGGCGGCGGCGTACGTGTGGCAGTCGCTGTGGGTGGTACGATGGTGACGACCAATTGAGCCGGCGTGGCTGTGCCGCCCGCACAGGCAGCCAGGGACAAAAACAGGAGGACAAGCAGGAGACGCTTCATGGCATGGTTTGGCGGAAGAAGGCGATGGCGCGGTCCATAAAGAGGAACCAGTCTTCGCCGGTAAAGGAGTGACGCTGTCCATCGTAGATGAACAATTCGGCGGGCCTCCCGGCGGCAAGCAGCCCCTCGTACAGCTTGTACGACCACTCAGGCGGCGTCGAGCCGATGTAATCCCCATCAGCTGAACCGATGTGGATCTGCAGCGGGACGGGGATCGAGTCGAGATAATAATAGGGCGCGATCTCGCGCATCCGCTCCGGGCTTTGGGCTGACTCAACGTAGGCGGCAATGACTTCGGCGGGGAGCGAAGCGGGAATCACATCTGCTGAGTTGCAGGTCTGGAGCAATTCCCCCGTGGCGATGTCACCGATGCAACCATAGCCCCAACGCGCGATCAGGTCGGCATCGTCGGCTGAGTTGGGCGCATATAAGACCGCGGCACGAACCCCATACTCCCCTTCAACATTCAAGATATGGGTGCGCCCGCCCTGAATGGCCAGGATCTTGGTGGTGATGCCGCCGCCCATGCTGTGCCCCCACATGCCAATGCGGTGGGTGTCGGCCTGCGGCAGCGAAGCGAGCGAATCGATCAGGTTAAGCACATCCACCACCAAGCCGGTGTGGAAGAACGAGACCCCAAAATCGGAACCGCCCCAGGTACGATAGTCGGATGAAATGGTGAGGAAGCCATGCTCCGCCAGATAGTCGGCGGCGCGCTGGGAACCGTCGCCGGAGGAATACTCACCACGCCCATAAAAGCCGTGGTTCATCACGATGACCGGGAAGGGTCCCTCCCCATGCGGCAGGTTGAGCACACCGGTAATGCGCAGCCCGTCGGAAGGATACGAAATGAGATAAGTGCTGAATTGATCGTTCAGCCCGAGGCGCGTTTCGAGGGTGATGACTCCGCCCGTGTAGAGACGTTCACGTAATCCGGCGATGGTGTAAGGGTACATCAGATGCGGCAAGGGCGTGGCTGTGGGGATGAGTGTGGGGGTTGGGCTGGGAGCTGGGGTGGAAGTGGGCTGCACGGGCGTGGCGCTTGGCGTCGGCAAGGTAGGCGTGGCGATGAGCGGGGCGCTGGCGCAGGCCGTGAGTAGCAGGGCAAGCAAAAGCAAACGAAACATGGCTGAATTGTAGCAGGCAATGGCATAAAAAAACTCGCCGCGAAATTCCTTCGCAGCGAGCAGATTCGCCCGATTATACAACAGGTGCAAGCGCGGGCTTGAATTGGGCGCTGAAATATTTATAATGAATATATCTTAGCGATACGAGTGGGGGTGATGGCTGGCACGCGTCCGTCGTGAAAGGAGGTTCCCAGCACAATGAATCGGTCTGTCTGCTTCGTTCAATCATTTCATATCTTGTCTATGTAACACGAAATGGAGGCTGGTATGGCTAGTTTGTATGGAACTGCGGGCAGGGTTCGTCTGCGCGATGAAAATGCCACCTTTAAGGATCGGCTTGCCTCGGTGGTGAAAGCCATTCCCACCGAAGTGGTCAGCGTATATCTTCTCGGCAAGACCATCGGTCCGGACTATGAAATGTGGTGGACACTGGTATGCTGGGTGCTGGTCTTGATCGCACGCTGGATGGTAACCGATGGGAACGGCAAAACGTTGAATATCATCCTCGCCATGATCGCCTTTCCGCTGTGGGTGATGGCGACCGGTGGAACCATTGTGGGCTATGCCTTCCCTGAGCAAATCACCGGGCTGTTGGTGCTCTTATTCTCGGTGGCAGCGGGCTGGCTGTACAACGACGAACCACCGACTACGTAATTCCATCCGTTTCGGCGTTTAAAAAGAGACCTCCCGCCAAGCATGGGAGGTCTCTTGCCTTACTGAGAGAACGCGGACAGGCTCAGTCTTCGACCTGATCGTCGGGGAATTCTTCATTCCACAAGGCGATCAATTCGGCGGCGCTCTTGCCCATGTGCTCGCGGTTGATGATGGTGCCGGTGAACGTGCCCGGCATG
This sequence comes from Anaerolineales bacterium, assembly GCA_023382575.1. Classification (GTDB taxonomy): domain Bacteria; phylum Chloroflexota; class Anaerolineae; order Anaerolineales; family Villigracilaceae; genus Villigracilis. The sequence goes on along the minus strand of JAHDWC010000136.1, from coordinate 5,319 downwards.
TTCAAGCCGAAGTTCAGGGCTGGGTCGGAGCGGAACGAGATCGACAGATTGCCGTCCAGATCGATGGAGGGCGTGAAGATGCCCAAGCCTTCCACCTTGACGGCGCGCCCGGTGCGGCAGAACTCGATGATATGGTCGCGGGTCTCCTTGATGGTTTGATCCACGGTGCCTTCCACGAGACTGGTGGCGCGCGAAACAGCCCGAAGCAATTCGGGTTTTTGGACGGTATTCCCCTGCTCAATGCGGGGACGGTAGGCATTGACTGCCTTAATACGAGGTGCCATGACAGGCCTCCTAAATTGAGATTTGTCCAACCAAAAAGGGTAATGTCAGCGGTGTTTGCATCAGTAACCCCTCTCCCGGTCTGACAGTGATTTGATTGTATAGCAGTCTTTTGATTTTGTGCTTTACGTTCCTGTAATTTTTAGGCAAAAATCCCGCTTTTAAGGCGATTCCCTACAAGGGTCGCTTTTCAATTTTGAAAGAGTTAAAAGTTATCTGCAACGATGACCCTATAAGGGCGTCTCACGAAGCGCTTTTCAGTCCCCAGCCTTGGCAGAAATTTCTTCGTAGGGATTCAGCGAATCGCTATAAGGGTTAAGCTGACTTCTTCGGAAGAAGTGAGTCACTTCCTGCAAGGGATCGCCTCGATCTCTACAAGGGTTGCGGGTGTTTCTTCCCAAGAATCGCAGTGCTTCTTCGGAAGAAACCGGGGATACCCTGGGAGGAAATTCGGCGCACATTACAGCCAACTTGCACCCGCCTCGCTATGCGAAAAGGTCGGGACAGATCATTGGAAAATTGCCACTGACTAAGGTGGCGGATGCCCCAAAAGCGTGCCTGCCAAATCGGTAATTTGCTTTAGAAGTACGAGCGCGCCGAAACTTTGCGCCAGCATGGACAAAGTAACCAAGGTTAGCAGAACCGTCTTAGCCCGCCTTGATAATTTCGATTTTTCGATCCTGTCCCATATTCGTTCGAAGGGTTTGAGAGGATATAAAAGTATCATAGCAGCATCTCCAAAGTATGGTTTTGTTGCTTGAGCCGTCGACTGTGCAGGTCGGCGGCTTTATTATTTCTAATCAGGCTAAAAAACTTAATTTTCGATTCCATATAGTATCGTCGTTGTCAATTATGGTGCATTACTGCATTAACTGACAACTACAATAAATACCTTAATCACCTGATTTATGTCTTTGCAGATTTGTCTGCCAGAAAATAAAATTATGTCCATAAAATTCACTTACAGGCTTTTGTTCATACCCGCAAGTATTTAAAGGTAAAATAAATTTTATTTTGTAGCCATTGCAAACAGGGATGCACATTCATGCCAAACAATTTCACCGAAAAAGCAAACTTCATCTGGCAGGTCGCGGACGACATCCTGCATTTCGCCTTTAAGGCACACGAGTACGGGGACGCGATTCTGCCCTTCGTGGTCTTGCGCCGCCTTGACCAAGTGCTCGAAGCGAAGAAGGACGCGGTCATCAAAGCGTATGACCAATTCAAGGGTTCGCTCGATGAAGAGAGAATCATCCCTGTCTTGAAGCAAGCCGCGGGCGGGACAAATTTCTATAACCACTCGCTGTATGACTTGCGCCGACTCGCGCAAGATTCCAAGAATATCGAAGTTAATTTCGATAACTACCTGAACGGCTATTCCAAGAATGTGCGTGAGATTATCGCCAATTTCCAGTTGGAGAAAATCCTGACGCGGCTCAACAAAAACAACCTGCTGTATCTCATGGTGGAAAAGTTCGCCGCCATTGACCTTGACCCGCAGAAGGTCTCGAACCACGAGATGGGATACATCTTTGAAGAACTGCTCCGCCGCTTTTCGGAAATGTCGAACGAGACGGCGGGCGAACACTACACCCCGCGCGAAGTCATCCGCTTGATGGTGAGTTTGATGTTCGCCGAGCACAAGGATGATTTGAAGGGCAAGGGCATTATCAGGTCGGTGTTTGACCCCGCATGTGGGACAGGCGGTATGCTCATCACGGCGAAGGAATACATTCAGGAGCATATCAACGCGGACGTGGAAGTGGTCATGTATGGGCAGGAACTCAACGAACAGACCTATGCCATCGCCAAATCGGACGTGCTCATTATGGGCGAAAACGCCGAGAACATTCGGCAGGGGTCGAGTTTCAAGAATGACCGCTTCAAGGGACAGCAATTCACCTACATGTTGAGCAACCCGCCCTTTGGCGTGAGTTGGAAGATGGAAGAAGACTTCATCAAGAACGAAGCCAACGACCCGCACGGACGTTTCAGCGTGGGCACGCCCCGCACCAGTGACGGCGCTCTGCTCTTTCTGCAACACATGATTTCCAAGATGGAAGCAAACGGCAGCCGCATTGCGATTATCTTCAACGGTTCGCCGCTCTTCACAGGCGACGCGGGTTCGGGCGAGAGCGACATCCGAAAATGGATACTCTCAAACGACTGGCTCGAAGCCGTGATTGCCATGCCGACCGACATGTTCTATAACACAGGGATTGCGACCTATATTTGGATGGTGACCAACCGCAAACCCAAGCACCGCAAAGGGAAAGTGCAACTCATCAACGCTGTGGACTTTGCCGCGCCCATGCGGAAAAGTCTGGGAAGCAAGCGCCAGTTTTTCACCGACACCCACATCAAGGACATCACCAAAATTTACACCGACTTTGCCGAGAGCAAGGTCAGCAAGATTTTCGACAATGAAGATTTCGGTTACACCAAAGTAACCGTAGAGCGACCTTTGAAAGACAATCCAAAGAAAGCAGATTCTTCTTTGCGTGATTACGAAAAAATCCCGCTGAAAGATGACATTGACGCCTACTTCGAGCGGGAAGTAAAGCCGCATGTACCCGACGCATGGATGGACAGGAGCAAGGACAAGGTGGGCTATGAAATCAGTTTCACCAAATACTTTTACGAGTACCAGCCTTTGCGCTCACTGGCTGAAATCAAAGCCGACATCTTGAAACTGGAAGCCGAGACCGAAGGCTTGCTGGGGGAGATTCTTGAGCGATGAAGGCGTATCAAGAATACAAAGAGAGCGGAATAAAGTGGATTGGTCAAATACCTAAGCATTGGGTCATGGCTAATGTTGGTCGCATGATGAACTTAGGCAGAGGGCGCGTTATCAGCAATATTGAAATAGGTGAAAACATTGGAGAATTTCCAGTTTATAGTTCTCAGACTTCCGACAACGGAATAATGGGATATATCAATACCTATGATTTTGAAGGCGATTATGTGACGTGGACTACAGACGGTGCTAATGCTGGAAGAGTGTTTTTCAGAACTGGCAAATTCAATTGCACTAATGTTTGCGGCACAATGAATCCCAAGAATGAAAAGGTTTATCTTCCCTTTATTCCTTATTTGCTGAATCTAGGAACTAAGTATTATGTGCGGTATGACATCAATCCAAAACTGATGAATGGGGAAATGGCTCAAATTGAAATATGCTTACCTTCAATTGACGAGCAAAAAACGATTGTAGACTTTCTCGACCGCAAGACCGCACAAATTGACACGCTCATCGCCAAGAAACAGCGACAGATTGAACTGCTCCAAGAACAGCGGACGGCGCTCATCAATCATGCCGTGACGAAGGGACTGAATCCCAACGCCAAGATGAAGGATTCGGGCGTGGAGTGGCTGGGGGAGATTCCGAGTCATTGGTATGTTGTACCAATAAAAAGAATGGTTGATGTTCGAGACGGGACACATGAAACACCAGATTATATTGACGCAAGTGATGTCTCTATCCCTTTTGTAACATCTAAAGATTTTGTTGATGACCGTATTGATTTCAGCACCGCCAAACATATTTCCTTGAATGACCATCAAGAGTTTATTAAGCGTTCAAAAGTTGACAAGTGGGATGTGCTAATGTCCATGATTGGCGGAAATATTGGTAAAAGCGTGATGGTTGACGATGATTATGATTTTTCCATCAAGAACTTAATTCTGTTCAAGACGCATGGAGACATAGCCCTCTCAAAGTTTATTTTGTATTATCTGAAAAGCGGCTTGTTGGATGTTCAAATTGATATAGTAAGCAGGGGCGGCGCACAAAGTTTTTTGTCGCTTGGTGATGTGAGAAATTTGGTCTTTTTCAAAATACCGAAAGCAGAGTATGTCAAGATAACAAAGTTTCTCGATGAAAAAAACAAACAAATCGAAAAAGAACTGTCTATCCTTGCCCAACAGATAAATTTAGTTCAAGAATATCGAACAGCGTTAATTTCAGAAGCGGTGACGGGCAAGATAGATGTGAGAGGTGACAGGTAATCTAAAAAATGGATTTGCTTTCGTGGACAAGAAAATACCCCGACGAACTCCTTGAAAGCGATTCTTGCAATGGAAAAATCGAATTGATGGTTTTGTAGTTCTTTAGGTCGTCCATTTCGATTTTTTCGATATGACCAACCTTAATCCATACGGTCATGAATTTTAGGAGTTTTTTCTCGGCATAATACGAAGGGATTAAATCCTTTTCTGTTTTCGGAAAATCCCTTGTAACGGTGAATATCTGTGCTTTGTATGGAGTTGATTTTTTGCGATTGCCTTTGACCAGATAAACGAAAGTCGGTATTTTTTGGGCAATCTGTTTATTCAATAATTCAATGCGAGATAAAGACAAAGTTCCGCCCAACTTGCCAAACCAAACGGCTTTATGTTTCTTGACGACTTCGTTATGATTGGACACAACATCGCCGACGTCGAACATGGTGTCTGAAAAGCGAATGACAAGATGAAGCGAACTTGAGTTCATAGTGCTATTTTATCTCAAAGGTTAATGGATTTGGACAGTTAGGCAAAAGGAAAAACGATGGCAACCAATTACAAAGAGATTGACTTTGAAGAACACATCGAAGCGCACCTGCTCAAAACAGGCTATCAAAAGTGCGCGCCCGAAGAGTACGACAAGTCTCTTTGTTTGATTCCCGATGAAGTCGTTCAATTCATCCAAGCCACCCAGCCGCAGGAATTTGAAAAACTCGAAAAGCAATACAGCGCCGACACCGCTCAAAAACTCTTGGAGCGCCTCGCGCGTGAGGTCGGCAAATATGGCGTGCTGGAAGTCCTTCGGAAAGGCATCACCGACCGAGGGGCAAAATTCAAACTGGCATACTTCAAACCGTCCAGCGGCATGAACCCCGAACACGGCAGGCTCTATCAGGGCAACCGTTTCAGCGTCGTGCGTCAACTCAAATACAGCGCACGCAACGAAAACGCCATGGATATGGCGCTCTTCCTCAACGGTCTGCCCATCGTTACGGTCGAGTTAAAGAACTCGCTCACGGGTCAAACCGTCGA
>JAHDWC010000135.1 GCA_023382575.1 Anaerolineales bacterium | reverse complement strand
ACGCGGTCGGGCAGCATTTCGTAGTAGGTATCGGGCACGCGCAAAAATTCGACGCCGTTCTTGCGAAGCTTATCCACGGTTTCGAGGATGTTCCCCGTGATGATGGCGACATGCTGTGCGCCGGGCGACATGTAGTAATCGAGATACTCTTCGATCTGACTCTTTCGCAGCCCATCGGCCGGTTCATTGATCGGGAACTTGACGCGCCCGTTGCCGTTTTGCATCACCTTGGACATAAGCGCGGAATATTCGGTGGAGATGTCTTTATCGTCGAAGTGCATGAGCTGACGGAACCCCATCACCTGATGATAGAAATTGACCCAGTGATTCATCTTGCCAAGCTGTACATTGCCGACGATGTGATCGACAGCCGCCAGCCCCGCGGATTCATGCTCGTATTTGATGGGTTTGTATGTGGGCGCGAAAACACCTTTGTAATCGCCGCGATCCACGAAGACGTGCAGAGTTTCGCCATAGGTGTAAATGGCAGACGTGCGGTAAATACCAAAGTCATCTTTTTCTTCGCGCGGAGCCCAGCCAGACTTTCCGCCGCGAGATGTGGTTTCCTTCCACGCCTTTTCCACATCGTCCACTTCAAGCGCGATGACCTTCACGCCGTCACCATGCACCATGTGATGCGAGGCGAGCGGGCTGGAGGGGGAATAGGGTGCAGAAACAACGAACCGCGCCTGCCCCGATTCAAGTACATACGAAGCAAAGTCGCGGTTTCCAGTCTCCAGCCCTGAATAAGCAACAGGTTTGAAGCCAAACGCCTTCCACCAATAATACATGGCGTGTTTGGCGTTACCCACGTAAAAATGGACGTGGTCTACAGATTTGATCTGCAGAAAGTCGGCTTCTTCGGTCATGGGGCGGGAATCGGGTTTTTCTTTTGTTACCATTTTCTCTCCTTTGGTTGGTCTATGCCCGCATTTTACGACAAAGGATGTCCGATTGCAAACAAAAATCACGGTTTGGAATGCGCCTCGAAAAACTCCCAGATCAACTGCGAGGCAGAGAGGGCTTGAGTCGGCTCGTCGCCGCCTGCCCAGCCAGGACGGTCGTTACCGGGCCAGGCATGTTCACCGCCGTGGATGGTATACAACTCCACCGATGAAGAATCCGCGCATCCTTCCCAGATTTGATGCTGGATTACATCAAAAGAGTTGGTCTGTGGCTGCGAGTCACAGCCATTAAAAGAAACCCAGAAATCGAGCGAATCTTGCACTGACGTAAAATCCACCCCAACGATGGATTCTGGACCCACGCCGCCATTGTAAGGGACTTGTGAATCACTCGTCCCATGAAAGTGAATGACCGAAACTGTCTCACTGGGTTCGCAGGGTGAGAAGTTCAATGTCCCTGAGACTGGGGCGATGGCGGCAAAGACATCTGCCGCCTCACACGCCAGCCGATAGGACATTATGGCGCCATTCGACATGCCAGTGGCGTACACTCGTTTTGTATCAATGCTTGTGACAGTTTGCAAATCCGCCAATATCGCGCGGACAAAGCCAACATCATCCACGTTCTTTTGTTGAGCATAAGCACAACAGGTCCCGCCATTCCAGGTAAGGAGCGAGTCTCCGCGGCGACCTGAGCCATTGGGGTAGACGACAAGAAAACCTTCTTTATCTGCGATCTCATTGAACTTGCTTACGCCAACCATATAATCCGCGTTGCCGCCGCCTCCATGGAAAGCAAAAACTACCGCCGCAGATTTGGATGCGTCAAAGCTTGCTGGCACGTAGAGGAGATAACTGCGCTCATTTCCGTCATGTGTCAAGTTGCGCGTAGTCAATCTGGCGGGCAAGGAGGTTTCGGTTGCGATGCTTCGTCCACAGGCGAGCATGGAAATTAACAACGTCAATACAAATAGCAGTGCAGATTTTGTTTTCACAAAGTACTCCAAAAATACCCAGTCAACATGGCTGGGTATTTTTTCTCTTATACGGCTTGAGTTTTCGATGCTGTAATTTTGTCCTTGATGAGGAATGGGATGTACAAAATAAATAGCATGATGAACGCTACGATCTCCAATTGTGGGATATACCACGGCCATGGCGAGAGCGCATCCATGAGGGTGGGTGAGGGGGGCTTCTCTGCGATAAAGAGATAATTGCTTCCGATGGCGCGGTTGACAAAAAAGATGATGACCATGTAGATATTCGTCCAGATAAAGATGCGTTTGAACGAACTTAAGGTCGGGCGATACCCTTCCACAACGGTCATGAAGATTGGAATGGTGATCAGCAACCCATGCGCAATCAGCGTCTGCATGATGCGAAAATGCGGGATGTCGTACATCGCCCCATCTGCCGGAGTGAGGAAAGCTTGCAGCGCGCCTGCTATGCCGAGGAAATAAGCGAATTCATATGTGGTACGATTTTGTGTCAGGGCGGCATAAACCGTGACCCAAACCATTACACTGCATAGGTGAAGCGGCAGGGTGGTCTGAATGTTCCAAATGCCCCAGTATGCCCACCAAATGTGAATGCTAATTTCTGTGACGGCAAGCATGATGGCAAGAGTAACCCGAATTCCATTTCTTTGTTTTTCATTCCATACCTTTCGGAAATAGAAAAAGGAAAGCCAGATTACTACGAAAATGCCGATAACGGTCAGGTGCTTGGGACCAAAAAATTGTAGAGAGGTTTCTGTATGCTCGACGGAAAACAATTCCAACATGCCTGCCTCCTCATGGGGAAGTTAATCTGTCTGAATTGTATCGTAATTACGAGCAAACGAAGAGCGGGGGATTATTTTATTGCAACGATCTTGCCGTTTGTCATCTTTTGCAGGTCTTCGGTCTTCAACTCAAAGATGGCATTGGGCGTTCCGGCCGCCGCCCAAATGGTTTGATATTGTAAAAAAACTTCGTCGAGATATTTTTCCATAGGTTCGACATGACCCAGCGGAGGTACGCCGCCGATGGCAAAGCCTGTCACCGAGCGGACGAAATCCGCATCTGCCTTGCCGATGGATTCACCGGCGTACTCGCTGATGCGTTTTTCATTCACGCGGTTTGGTCCCGACGTTAATACCAGGATCGGCTTGCCTGAGTCCTTGCCTTTGAAGATCAATGATTTGACGATCTGACCAAGTTCACAGCCAGCGCGGTCAGCGGCTTCTTGAGCCGTGCGAGTCGATTCGGCATGTTCGATCACGGTATAGACGAAGCCAAGTTCATGAAGCAGGTTTTGTATTTTCTGAGCAGATGCGGATAAGGTGGACATCCGCCAATTATACAAAACAATTATTTGCGAGTGTACTTAATTTTCCATTTCACCAGCCAGGTCTTTCCGTCATCGTCGGAGCGTTCCCAATTCCAGTCAAACTGATGCGGCTCGATGTTGTACCAAACCATCCGCTGTTTGCAGGCTTGTCCATTTATGAGCGCGTCGCGGACGAGGATCATTTTCTCATCTTCGAATTTGCCGGTGAAGTCGAGATAACTTCCAGTGTTATCCACCCAGGTCTGACACCACAGAGCCCGCTCTGGGTCATAGCATGAGACGCTCATGCCAACCAGATCGGGCGCGGTGAAATTTTCCTGCACCACCTTCCCATTGAGGATCATCTCGACGCGGTTGATTCCCTTTCCGTCATCGCCCCATGATGCGTCCCATTCCCCAAGCCAAAAATCAAATTGATGTTCAGGCTGCATATTTATCTCCTTTGATTTGAAAAAGAATACATATCTTCTTTTTCCATAAACCATTCCGCCGGACTGTTTTATGTATAATTGTAGAATGCCTACACAAGAAGAAATCTACAAAAACGAAGGTGACAAATACGAGGCGTTGATCGCTCGCGAGGATCATCAGGGAAATATTCTCAAGGCTTTGCGAGAGATCACGCCATTGGAAGGACGCATCGTTCTGGACCTTGGAGCGGGTACGGGGCGATTAGCCGGTTTACTCGCCCAGTATGTGACGCGCATTCATGCCTTTGACATTTCCGATGAGATGCTGCGGGTTTGCCGCGAGAAATTTCTTGCCTCTGGCTTGATCAATTGGCAGGTGGACCTCGCCGATCATCGCAAATTACCTGTCGCAGATCAGTCCGCGGATTTGGTCGTCTCTGGCTGGAGTGTGAGTTATCTCGCTGTCTGGAATCCAAATACATGGCGTGAAGAACTCGGGAATTGGATGAACGAAATGAAGCGAGTCCTCAAACCGGGTGGTTTCATTGTTTTGTTTGAGTCGCTCGGCACGGGAAATAACGCGCCGATCAGGCTGGATCACCTTAGAGATTTTTATCCGTGGTTGGAGGAGATGGAATTTCAAAACAAATGGATCCGCACCGACTATAAATTCGAGTCACTAGCCGAAGCCGAAGAACTCTCCCGTTTCTTCTTTGGCGACGAATTGGGGAATAAGGTTGTTCAGAATAACTGGATAATTTTGCCGGAATGTACCGGGGTATGGTGGCTAAGGATCTAGCTGGATGAACGATGAAGGTCTAAGTCTGCTTCTTGAATCCATTCTTGATTGCAATCACCAGTCCGTACAAAATCAATAAAATGCTTGCTCCGGCAAACAGCCACTTGACGGTCGTCAGCAGAAATAGTAGCCAAGCCAGTACGGTTGGTTTGGCGGGATACATCGTCAGCAATGTTACGATGACCAGATTCTCCAGCAAGTCGAAGAACCACGCTCCAAGCGGCATGACGTTAAGTTTGCGCATGGAACTCGTCGAGGCAAGTTCGCGTTGGAACAGCCACGAAATCGCCAGCCCGAAGAAGAACAAATACACAATGGGATAAATAATATCCACGGTCAGTTCCACGTTGCGGTAAAACGGACGCCCGAATTCTCCATATCGCTCGATCATGTCGAAGATTTTGTCTGGCGTGGCGAATAACATCAGGTCGAGCGGTTGGATGCCGCCCTGCCCGCCTTGCATTATGCCGCCGATAAGTGGCATGAGAAAACCCGCAAAGAAAACATCCAACACTAGCAGGACGAGCACCAGCCAGCCTTTTGACCATTGATAAAATTTGTTTGAAAGATTTTGTAACATGGTTTCTCCATACATAAAGTTTGAATCAAAAACACGCCTGTGAAAAAATAGTGGCGTGTTTTTTGATTGTACATTGGTAGGGGCTTGATCTTATCTCATGGCTGCATCGCCACCGCGCAGCGCATCTTCCACTCGAATTTTATGATTCGCGTGAATGGGCATGGACTCCATATCTTTTAGCGTGAACCAGCCAACATCCGTGGTCTCGTCGCTTAATCCCACTTCACCTTCCAACGCCTGCACTTCGAAATTCAAGACCACAAAAAAAGCTTTGTTGCCATCTTTATAAATGACAAGCTGATTTGGGTTGCTATACACACCCAATAAACGCGTCGCGCGGACTGTTAGCCCAGTCTCTTCGAGCACCTCACGCTCACAGGCTTCGGAAGCACTTTCGCCCGATTCCATGTGCCCACCCGGCAAACACCAGTGACCATTGTCGGCGCGTTGAGTGAGCAATACCTTTTCACGTGTTTCGTTGAAAATAACTGCACTGCATCCAACCCGTAATTGTCCTTCTTTTCCCAGCCGCGGACCATATAACACTTGTGACATTCAAATCTCCATACAAAAAATCGGGCGAGTTGCCTCGCCCATGAGTTTACTTGATAAACGTCCCGTTTCGCAATTCTCGAATGGTCTCCTGAATTTCCTCGACTGTATTCATGACGAAGGGACCATAAGGAACGATGGGCTCTTTGAATGGAGCCCCTGCGATGAACATGAATCTTACACCCGCATCAGTCTTGACTTCGAGTTGGTCGCCATTATCGTTGAAAACCACCATGCTGACAGATTCCACAACCTCACCCGAAAATTCACCCACACCTTCAAAGACATAAGCAAGGACAGTGTGTCCGCTTGGGACTGGGGTACTGAATTGGGAACCAGGTGCCAGCTTCACGTCCATGTAAAGAGGCGCCGCGGCAATTTCGGTCACGGGGCCGCGGACGCCATCCACTTCTCCAGCCACAAGGCGGATGGTCGTTCCATCCTTTTCAACGACCGGAATGGTATCTGCGGCAACTTCCTGATAGCGTGGTTGTCCCATTTTTTGCGCGGCGGGCAGGTTGACCCATAATTGGAAGCCATAAATATTGCCGCCTGCGCTGCGCTGAGGCATTTCCTCGTGGAGAATGCCTCGTCCGCTGGTCATCCATTGGACGTCGCCTTCGGCGATGGTGCCCATGTTGCCGAGGCTGTCGCGGTGGCGGACTGTGCCTTCGAGCATGTAGGTGACGGTTTCGATGCCACGATGTGGATGAGTGGGAAATCCACGGATGGGACCTTCGATGGGATTGTTAAAGGCGAAGTGATCGAAAAGCAGGAAGGGATCGAATTTGTTAGTGACATGCGGTCCGAACGAACGGCGGAGCAAAACTCCTGCGCCTTCGATCACAAGATTCGGTTCGATAATATGGGAAATAGTACGGTTGGTCATTCCGTGTAGATGCGGCAAACCGCAAAAAACTTACGACGGTTAAATCGGCTGATCCCTTGCGGAAATGCTTCCCTAATTTAGTAACACCGGACTTTTATCATGCCTGAAAATGGTTTTGCGCCAAGTTGTGCCTCCCACAGATCGGGGCGGTTTCTACTCCTAAATTCGGTATATGGGATCGAGGATTTATCTAGTTCTTCCTCGTCTCCGCTAAGGCGATGATAAACGATACAGATGCCTGATTCAGGAGCGAATTCCCCGGCAGTTAATATGGGAATGTCAGTGGTGTTATGAACAACATATTTATAGAATGTGAGATTTTCAAGACCGCCTGAGAAATTGTCAAGAACTATGATTTCTTTAGGATTTTCCTCAATGGCGAATTCAAGAGCGCCTTTCAGATCGTAACTTCCAAACGCATCCACGCTTCGAGCCGGATAATGGACGAAATAATCTAATTGATAGCTGATTGTCTCGTAAATAAGCAAAACAAAGATAATAGCTATTAAGGAGGCTCTTTTCCAGGAGTTGATGATGTTGAATAAATAAGTCAATCCGTAACACGAGATTAACACGATATAACATCCGAGCAGTAGACTCCGTACTGTGTGTGGGGTCCCTTCAGAGGTCAATGCAGCAGCAGCGGGGGAAAATAATAAATTCGCCAAGAGAAAGAGCTTGAACCGGTCCCAAGACTTTATAATCGAAATAACAATTGCGATTAGACCGACCGCGAATAAGATACCTGCCGTGATAGTGATACTGCCGCTTATCCCTGTGGAATGCCTTAAGTTTGTGTCTCCATATAGGAATAAGAAGCTGGGAGACCAGTAGGCTATGTAGTTGGAAAATAATATTTTGATTTTGTCTGCAAGGGAGATCGGTTCAAAGATGAAGGAGATATTTCGGAATCTGGAGGTCAGCGCATTCGGGTGGATAATGTTGAAAATTACATATGGGATTAATATAATTAAGTAGGCGGCAGAAAGATGGAAAAGCTTCTTAAGATTGAGTTTATTCCCATAGACCACCCAAATCGAAACCATCATTAAGGTTGACAGCATGTTTGCCGTAGAGTAAGTATATGTGGATATGCCTATCATCAGCCCGGCAAAGATGGCGCTGACAGGTATCTTATGGCTCAAATCCTCTTTATGGAAGGTGCTCCATATCCCCCAGATGGCAGCGACTGTAAAAGTTAGTTGCGGGATAACCTCAAAAGCTAACCGTGATATGGTGAAGAACTGGGGCAGGAACCCAAAGGCAATGATGAGATATATTCCAATTACCCGGTTTCCATTAAATAGTTTTGTTACAAGCCCAAAGGCGAGCAGCCAGGCTGCAATAAAAAAAACGGCGCTGACTAATCTGAGGTTGTATTCAGAGATACTGAAAAGCCTGAACATGAGAGCCGTGGCATATACGAGGATCGGGCTGTCAGAATCTGCTTCGGTCTGGAAGAAGATTTGAAATTCGCCGCCATATTTTTCAAAACCAGTTTGTGACACATTACTCGCGTCGATTCCAATAGTAGATTCATCAAAGAACAAACCGGAAGGAATATTATCGAGTTTGTATGTATGTGCGAAAATAACCCAGATAGCCAATCCTCCCAATAAAAGATTGTAAAGGATATGAGTTATCTTTTCCTTGTTTGATGCAGATGTGAAAAATGTGAATAGATTTTTTATGTTCATTGAAATTGCCCGATTGGATACTTTTTGAGTGATTGCCCAAATAGTGTATCACAGCCAATTGCAGTGTAATAATAGCCTCCGGGATCTGTATGGAGCTTTTCTTCCTGAACATATGTCCTCATGAGTTAAAATAAATAAAATTATATAGATTGCTGACTAAACATGAAACTTGTGACTGTCTCTCAAATGCGAGCAATTGAAAAGGAAGCTGATGCCAAAGGTGTTTCCTATGCCCAGCTGATGGAAAACGCTGGCCGAGGCTTGGCGGAGATTGTCCATGCGCTTGGACAGGAAAATGGCTGGGATACAGTGACAGGCTTGGTCGGTTCGGGGAACAATGGTGGAGATGCACTCGTCGCATTGACATGGCTTGCAGGCGCGGGCTGGCGCACATATGCATATCTCGCTAATCGCAAGATGGATGATCCGCTCATTATGCGTTATCTCGAAGCAGGTGGAGAAATCTTTCAGTTTGGAAGTGACCCGAATCTCGAGGCATTGAATGGAATCCTTAACGAATCCGCTGTCTTGATGGATGGCTTGCTTGGCACAGGAATCAAACTTCTGCTTAAGGCAGAGGCGGCGCTAGTTCTTGCAGGCACACGCGTGGCTCTATCTAAAATGGATACGCTGCCCTTTGTGGTTGCAGTTGATTGTCCCTCTGGCGTGGACTGTGATTCGGGTGAAGCTGCAAGGGAGACCGTCCCCGCTGATCTTACTGTCACGATGGCCGCGGTTAAGCAAGGCTTGCTGAAGTTGCCCGCGTTTGAGTTCGTTGGGGATTTGGAAGTGGTCGATATTGGCTTGCCGGAGAAACTGGACGCATGGTCAGTGGTGAAGACCGAGGTCGCGGATTGGGATATGGTTTCTGCGTTTTTGCCCGAGCGGGCACTCGCTTCACACAAAGGGACGTTTGGTACGGCCTTCGTGATAGCAGGTTCGACATCCTATACAGGGGCGGCGTTGCTTGCGGGGGAAGCGGCTTATCGCGTTGGCGCGGGTTTGGTGACGATGGCTGTGCCTGAGCCATTGCATGCTGCGCTCTCCGGTCAAATCCCTGAAGCGACATGGGTTCTTCTTCCGCATGAAAACGGATTTATCTCTGGGCAGGCTGTCTCAAAAGTTTTGGAACAATTAGATCGTGCGACTGCAATGTTGATCGGACCTGGCTTGGGGACACATTCATCCACGAAATCGTTTGTTGAAAATTTTTTACCAGCTATTAAAATCCCATTGGTGATTGATGCTGATGGCTTGCGGCATCTCGTTCAAATTCCAGATTGGCATAAAAAGTTGCCAGCAACTTCTGTGTTGACCCCACATCCTGGTGAAATGTCGGCGCTGACTGGTTTGTCGCGTGAGGAGATCCAGTCAAACCGTGAAGTGGTGGCTGAACGATATGCCAGAGAATGGGGGCATGTCATCGTGTTGAAAGGCGCATTTACTGTTATTGCATCGCCGGATGGACGTCGAACGACCATCCCGGTTGCCACGCCTGCTCTCGCTCGTGCCGGAACGGGGGATGTGTTGGCTGGTTTGATCGTTGGTCTTCGTGCGCAAGGCTCGGATGCTTTTGAGGCTGCTGTTGCGGGGGCGTTTATCCACGCACAGGCAGGCTTGCTCGCCGCTGAAGAACTTGGCACGACTGCTTCCGTACTGGCAAGCGATGTGCTGAATGCAGTCCCTGAGGTACTCGCGGAATTGGAATAATCAACTGACTAGAGATTGGCACACAGTTACGATCAGCAAGATCGTGATGGCAATCCCACTGACGATCAATCGTGTGGCCAATTTGCTCTTTTGCTTCTTTTGAAAGTTTTCAATCCGTGCTATTTCCACTTCAGATTTTCCATCTCGCCAATCGTAGTCTTTAACTGAGGGGGCTGGTTTGATGAAACTTCCCGGTATTCCTGCTGTTAGTGCTCCAAGTATCGCACTGACCAAAGCAGGTCCACAGAAAAATATAGAGAGCATTAAAGCAAGTGCATTATTTTGATTAATGCCAGAACTTTGATTCTCTATAGCTGATTGCGTGAAGACAAAGCCAAAGATTAACCCACCAATACCTCCTGTTAAGAATCCCGCCAATCCGCCACCGATATGAACGGACATAGTTCCTCTGGGTAACTTTCTACCAAAATAGAGGATACCAGTTGCCGGTCCGACAGCGAGGAGAATAATTCCATTGACGATCAGAGAAAGAAAGAGAATGGGATCAGATTGGGCAAACATAAGCACAATGGGCATGATGATCGAAAGGATGCCACCAGCCAATCCAGCCAGAAGTCCATCGCTTAGTGCGGTGCCCAATAAAGACAACGACTTGTTATCAGAACTTTGAGTAGAGTCGTGAGTATCAACTGGACTTTGCGCTTCTTTCGTTTGTAAGGTGATTTTTTCGACCTGTTCATTTTTCAACGGTGATGAGTTAGGTTGAGTTGGTTTGCGGGTGAGCCGAGTGACCAATGGTGGTTTAAGAAGCGATGACACCACGGAGAACAGGATTAATAGAAATAATCCGCCACCGATGCATGCAATTCCACCCGGTCCCAACAAATTGATTAATGTGATGAGTCCGCGGGTACGGGCGCTTCCAGTTGGGCTTACCCCGTTGGTCTGGAAGTCCAGTGCGGCAAAGTAAAAGAAGGTGGAGAACCCAAGGATGATCGTCAGAACGATTCCATTTCCCAAAAGAATGGAGCCTTTGCTCATGGGCGAAGTGACGCGTTCAAACGCCTGCCCAGTTTCAGCCTCAACTGCATTGAATATCTCCGCCATGATTTTCTCATCCTTGGCGTCAAATTCGATGCTTTCTTTCCTTCCAGTTTTATCTTCAAAGTCAATTCGCAGAGAATTGACCTTCCCTTCGATTTTGAGCAGATGGCTCAAAGGAATGGTGATCTTCTTTGTCAGCAGGTCATATGGGACTTTTCCTGTTGCAACTTGTGCCGCCACGAGCGGGGCCTGTTTCGACTCATACTTTCCTGTGAAGAGTCTATCCTCAAATAAAAAGAGGACTTGAATATCTCTGCGATCTGGACTGACCCAGAATTTTTGGAATTGTAGAATCGGAGCACTTTTAAAGGCAGGCTCTTCAACGTTTGCAGTAGGGACAACTGGTTCAACTGCAACGGGTGGGGCAGGTTGTTTGTCTTCTCTTGGTTGCTGTATTGCCCCAGTACCTTTTGGGATTGGTGCGACCACAGGCTGTATGGATGCTTGGGGTGGTGTCTCCCATACAGATTTTTCCCTTTTCTTTGCAGGGATTTCCACAGGCGTAACCGGGATTTTTTCGAAGGTTTTTCGTAATGGAAGAATCAACAATCTTGGGATCCATACCATAATCGCTCCCACAAGCGCAAATGGTAGGGGGGCAAAAACCCCGCACATAAGCATAACCAAAAGGGTTTCCGGGAATGTGCGCATGCCAATGTTGAGAAGAGAGATTCCCAATCCGCATATGCTGGCAGCTACAAATCCGCTGACCGCTCCACCAAGGACGATGGAAGTTTTGGACTTTATATCTTTCCGAACGGTAGGAACGCCTGCGAATGCGCCAATGCTAATTAAAACAAGAAGCCCCATAATGGCGAAAAAGATGCCGGGTTCGGGGAAAAGGTTGACCAAAAAATAAAAGAGATACACAAATACTAAAGCAATGACTCCGCCGATAACCCCCGTCCACAGACCAATATTCAATGGGAATTTTTCAATCGAAACTGAGATTTCATTTACCTTGCTGCCTTCTTGACTGGCAGGCGAAGAGGTTGTCTCCGTCTTTACAACGTTGGTCAGATTTGCTGACGATGGAGGTGAAACAGGTTCTCTCGCCTCAGGCTTCCTTTCAGTTGCTCTCAATTTTTGAAGCGCTGCCT
>JAHDWC010000134.1 GCA_023382575.1 Anaerolineales bacterium | reverse complement strand
TCCGCATCCACCCAGATTCGTGAACGAGACACTGGTCACGGCAAAGGGGGTGACTGTGTTGGTCGGGGTAGCAGTGGCGGGAGACTGTACTTTAATGTCCACGTAGAACGAACGTCCCTGGTGCCCATTGACGATGGGGACAAGGACATTCCCGTTGGTGATGATACGCCAATATCCGCGATAGTTCCCGGCGGTGTTGGGCGCAGTCAGGTTGACCTCAAGGTCTACTTCCTGCCCAGGGTTGACCGTACCGATGGGCTTGGAGGCTGGTCCGCCCATGGAATCGCCGCTGTCGAAGACGAGGGTGTAGCCATTCCAGATGCAGGCGCTGGTGTTGCGTAGCCGCCACTTTTTGGTGAAGGTCTGACCGGGCGTCATGATTGTCCCATCGGGGATGGTGACGTCTGTAATGAATTGTGCCAGCGGACAGTTTGGTGTGGCGGAGGCGGCAGGGGTATTGGTCGATGCTGGTGAGGGGATGGGGGTAATGGTTGCCTGAGGAGTCGGGGTGGTCGGTGATGGCGATGCCGGTGTGAAGCTCATCACAGCTTCGATGGTCTGGGCGGCGGCAGTGGCGCGGGCATCTTCAGGGTTATTGGTGGGAAGATTGCATGCACTCAAAAGCAGAGTGAAAATGAGCAATAAGTTAAACAGACGGATCTTTTTATTCATCTTTTCTCCTTCTTCTAAAAATATTTTACCGCAAGATGATTTTGGGTTTATCCCCCGCTGGTCTTGGCGGATAAAAAAACAGGAGTTGTAAAAACTCCTGTTTTTGAGAATCCACTTGCGGGTGGAAAGAGGCGACTACTTTTCGTACGGCTGACCATCTGCAGCGGGTGGGATGGCGCGTCCTACCACGCCGGTCAGGATGATCATGGTCACGATATAAGGTGCCATGAGCAGGAATTCCGACGGGATGGGAACTCGTAGGATTTGTAATTTGACTTGCAATGAGTCTGCGAAACCGAAGATGAGCGATGATGTGAACGCGCCAATGGGATTCCACTTGCCGAAGATCATTGCGGCGAGACCGATGAAACCTTTGCCGGCTGTCATGATCTCGTCGAAGCGCCCCACCGAGCCGAGGGTGAAGTAGGCGCCGCCTAAACCGGCGATCATGCCGCCGATGATGACGTTGACGTATCGCACGAGATATACATTGACGCCCAGGGTATCGGCTGCTTTGGGATGTTCGCCTACGGCACGAGTGCGCAAACCCCAGGGGGTGTAGAAGAGCATGATGTGCATGACGACGACCAGCAGAACCATCAGGTAGATGATGATGTTGTTTTCGAACAGCACAGGTCCGAGCACGGGAATCTTTGAAAGACCTGGAACGGAGATGATGGGGAAGGTGCCGGAGTTGTTGAGCGTGTCGGTCGCTTTTTGCAGGAAGCGCGAACTGATGAAGGAGGTGAAACCCGTCCCGAAGATATTGATGGCGACACTGCTCACGGTCTGGTCTACTTTGAAGCGGATGACAAGGAAAGCGTGGAAGCCTGCCACCAACGCGCCCACCAAAATCGCACCGAGCAGTCCAACATATAAACTTCCGCTCACTGTGGCTGTGACAACCGCCGTCTGCGCTGCCATCAACATGATGCCTTCGATACCGATGTTGATAACCGCCGAGCGTTCGCTGATCACGCCGCACAACGCAGCCAAAGCGATGGGAGTGGCACGCACGAGTGAACTGCCCAACATACCGGTCAGGTTGAAGGATTTATCCTGGGCCGCCCAAGTGAGGAAGGCTGCGACGAATGTAAATGCCAGAATACCCAACAGCCAGCCCGTAGAGCGGACTCCGCGAGCGAGTTGGTACGCGCCGGCAAAGACGGCGATAGCTGCCATCAAATTGACGGTCAGTTGCGCCGGGACGACAAAGTCTGCGACTTCAACGGCTTGCGACCCGGCGACGTTCAAACCGAAGGTGGTGTTTACACCTGCCTGGGTGTTAAGCCCGAACAAAAGAAAGATCAGCAAGCCTGCCACCAGCAGGGTCATGCCGTAGGAAATCCGCTGACGTTTTTCAGCGGTTGCGCTAAGTTCCATGGTAGTAGTTGTCATGTTCGCCTCACCTATTTGCCCCAGCCGCGCGTGAGGACTGTCTCTTCAGTTTTGATCGAGCGGATGCGATAGATCCAACGGATAATGGCAGGCGCAGCGATGAACACGATCACCAAACCTTGAATGATCGAGATAATGTCGATGGGGATGCCCGCGCGTGACTGCATATTGGTCGCGCCACTGCGGAGGAAGCCAAACAAAAGCGCCGAGAGGACAACGCCGAATGGGTGGCTCTTGCCGAGCAATGCCAACGCAATCGCATCAAACCCGTACCCGGCAGAGAAACCCTGACCCACCCAATGGTCCACGCCGAGAACTTGAGCAGAGCCAGCCATACCAGCGAGACCACCCGCCAGCGCCATCACCAGCACCAGGTTCTTGACGATACTCATGCCTGCATATTTGGCGGCATCGGGGTTGGCACCCACCGAGCGGACTTCAAAGCCTGTAGTGGTCTTGAACAGGAACCAGTAGACGAGATACGCCACCGCCAGCGCGAGGAAAAATCCGAGGTTGAAGCGCAGCGGGTCATCGAAGAAGCGCGGCAATTCAGCTGTGGGGAGCACATTTGGCGTCACCGGGCGGAAGCCAGAGGCTTTCATCGGGCCATTCAACAGCCAGTCGCTCAAACGGAAGGCGATCCAGTTCATCATGATGGTGTTGACCACTTCATGCGCGCCGAATTTCGCCTTGAGGTAACCGGGGATCATGCCCCAGATTGCGCCGCCTAATGCGCCTGCCAAAATTGCCAGCGGCAGGTGGATGATCATCGGCAGACCTTTGACGCTGTAACCGACAAAGGCCGAGCATAGCGCACCGATGAAGAACTGTCCTTCTGCGCCGATGTTGAAGAGACCCGCACGAAAACCGAGTGCTACGGAAAGTCCCGCAAAGATATACGGGGTGGCGGTCACCAAACTTTCAGTGAAAGGATAGATGGCGCGCAGCAATTCCGAGGTTTCGCCTGTACTGAAGAATACCTGCAACCCTTCGATCAGTCGCACTGGGCTGCCGAATGAGCCGGTAAATAAGGCTCCATACGCATCGAAGACGTTGGCACCGCTGGCGACGATCACGATGGCGCCGATGATCAACCCGGTCACCACCGCCAGCGCCGGGACAAGAAGTTCCTGTCCCAGCGAGCTGCGTTTGCTGGTTTGTGTTTTGGAGGGAGTGGCTGTTTCGCTCACAGATCTGCTCCTATTTCATTTTCTGTTTGTCAGATAGTTGAACGCCGGCCATCAGCAAACCAAGCTGTTCCTTGCTGGCTTTGTCAGCGTCGAGAATGTCCATGATCTGACCCTTGTACATTACGGCGATGCGGTCTGACAGCGCCAGGATCTCGTCCAGTTCGGAGGAGACTACCAGCACACCTGCACCTTCGTCGCGTTTTTTGATGATCTGTTTGTGGATATACTCAATGGAGCCGACATCCAACCCACGGGTCGGTTGCGAAGCGATCAGCAACTCGATGGGACGCGAGAACTCGCGCGCCACGATCACCTTTTGCTGGTTGCCGCCGGAGAGCGTCCCTGCATTGACGTAAATGTTCGGAGTACGCACGTCATATTGCTTGACCAGTTCTTCGGCATTGCTGAAAATGGATTTTTCCTGCAATGAGATGCCCTTGGCGAATGGGTTCTTATAATAAGTACAGAGCATCATATTGTCATGGATGGGGAAGGAGAGGATCAGTCCGTGGCGTTGGCGATCTTCCGGGATGTGAGCCACGCCTCGTTCCAGGATTTCGCGGGGCGTGGTGTGACGGATGGGTTCTCCCAGCAGACGGATGGTGCCATCTTCGAGCGGGAGCAACCCGGTCAACGCGTAGACCAATTCGGTCTGACCGTTGCCTTGCACGCCAGCGACGCCGAGTACTTCACCTTTGCGAACTTCAAACGAAACGCCGCGCACGGTCACGTGCTGACGTTCATCGCGCACAAGCAAATTCTCGACCACCAGTACGGGCTCGCCCGTCTTGGCAGGTTGTTTCTCAACCACAAGGCTGACGTCACGTCCCACCATCATCGAAGCGAGGATTTCTGTCGTCGCTTCCTTCGGGTCGATGGAACCAACGACTTTGCCAAGTCGCAGCACGGTGATGTCATCGGCGACGGCCAGCACTTCCTTCAATTTATGGGTGATGAAAATAATGGACTTGCCAGATTTGATGAGTGTGTCGATGATCTTGAAGAGACCTTCCACTTCCTGCGGGGTGAGCACGGCTGTGGGCTCATCGAGGATGAGGATATCCGCCTGGCGGTAAAGGACTTTGATGATCTCCACGCGCTGTTGGATGCCTACAGGGAGGTCTTTGATATAGGCGTGAGGATCCACTTCCAGTCCGTATTGATCCGAAATTTCACGGATTCTTTTTGCGACCTTTTCCTTATCGAGGAAAAGCCCGTTTTTGGTCGGTTCGATGCCGAGCATCACGTTTTCTGTGACGGTCATCACCGGAACCAGCATGAAGTGTTGATGCACCATACCAATGCCCTGTGCGATCGCGTCGTTCGGTCCGTGGATCTCGACCTGTTTGCCGCGCACAGAAATATGTCCTTCATCGGGTTTGTACAACCCATATAGAATATTCATCAGTGTGGTTTTGCCTGCGCCGTTTTCCCCCAGCAGGGCGAGGATTTTACCCTCGCGAAGAGTAATATCCACATTTTCGTTTGCAATAACACCGGGGAACCGTTTTGTAATGCCTCGGAGTTCGAGAACATTGGTCATTGCGTGCCCTCCATGGTTTGCTTGATTGGGTTCATTAAACCCTAAAGGTCTTTTCTGCACTGGCTCAAAACAGAGGGTGCAAACTGGAATGTCAGCGGAATGAAAACACCTTTAAGGTTCAATGAAAAGGGGTAGAAAAAGCCGGAGGAGGAACCTCCCCCGGCTTTTTTTATTCCGTTATGCGGGTGAAATTACTGACCCAGGACGCCGTCGACGGTGAGCGAGCCGTCAGCCAAAGCAGCGCGAGCAGCTTCGAGTTGAGCCTTGAGGTCGTCAGAAGCGCCAGCGACTTCAGCGAGACCAACGCCGCCATTGGCGATGGTGCCGAGGTACACGCCACCGGCGAAGGATCCATCCACAACCGCCTTGATCGAGTCATACACGGCGATGTTGATGTTCTTCATAACGCTGGTGAGGATGACATCGGTGTATTCGGGGGAGGAAACGGTCCAGTCGGTGTCAACACCGATGATCTGGCAGGAGCCAGTTTCCTGGCAGTACGCGGCGGAGCCGAGACCCACAGGTCCAGCCACAGGCATGATGATGTCGGCACCTTCCTGAACGAAGGATTCGGCGAAGGAGCGACCGTCATCGAGGGAGTCAAAGTTGCCGGTGAAGGAACCATCTGCAGCAGCGGTGTTCCAGCCGAGGACTTCTACTTCCGCGCCGTTCTGTTCGTTGTAGTACTTCACACCCGCTTCAAAACCCTTCATGAAGATGGTCACAGGCGGGATGTTGATACCACCGAAGGTGGCGACTTTGCCGGTCTGGGTGGAGGCGGCAGCGGCGTATCCAGCGAGGAAGCCAGCCTGATCCGTGGCGAAGGTGAGGCCGAGAACGTTCGGCAGCTCAGTCGCGGAACCACAGGTCTGACCTTCAGTGTAGTCGGTACCAGCGGTGCCGAAGCAGTCAGGGTAGGAGTAATCGACGATGGCGAAGTAGGTTTCGGGGTTGGCCTTCGCAGCGACAGCGGTGTCGACACCAAGCAGGAAGCCGACGGTCACGATCAGGTCGGTGTCTTCATCCACAAACTGCTGGATGTTCTTGTTGTAGTCAGACTGCTGGGTGGATTCCAAGTACTTGGCTTCCACACCGAAATCGGCAACGGCCTTCTCGGCACCCGCAAAGGCGCTGGCATTGAAGGACTTGTCATCGATACCACCAAGGTCGGTCACCTGACCCACTTTGATGACATCATCGCCACCGGTGGAACTGCCCGCACCACAAGCGGTAAGGACCAGCGACGCGACGATCAACGCGGCCATTACAAAGTAAAGCTTCTTCATGTTTTTTCTTCTCCTCATAGAAGATATGAATGGGATTTGGCTTGCTTTCTAGCATAGCCTTACGACATTGCAAGTATAAATCTTCTCCAATCTTTGTGCAACCCTTCGCAATGTTAACGTGATTTTTGGGTGACATTTGTAAGAATTTCCCCATTTTCGAGCATTTTTAGCGCCGTCTCCACCTCAACGCCAATATTTTGAGGGAAGACTACCCCCAACGGCAGGAATTGGACCCGTCCTACCTGTGCCTGCGGAACCTCTCCCGCCTGGATCAAACGCATCACTTCATGGACCTCGAAGCTGGCAGCCCCATAAAAAGACGTGACAACGCTCGAGCCGGATTCCCTCAACTCTGCAGCCTGATTGCGTTCCGTCCCAATCGAGAAGATTCCCAACTCCGAAGCCGCCCGCAACACCCCCTGACCTGTCCCACCGCCGGCGGCAAAGAGCACATCCACGCCGCGTTCAGCGAGCGAGAGACCTGTCTCGTAGCCCCATGTTTCGTCAATGAACAGCTTTTCCCTGTCGCCATCCTCACGATACAAGACGACAACTTGAATCTGCAACTCAGGGATGTATTTTGCCCCTGCGCGGAAGCCTTCACAATAGCGCCACATCGCATCGATACCGGAGGTCTCACACACTGCGCCGATAATACCCGTCTTGGAAATGCGTGCCGCGAGTAGACCCGCGGCGAAGCCCATCTGATCTTCGGGAAAGGTGACGGAAACAAGGTTGGGGAGCGATTCCTCAAAGGTTTGATTCAAACCCACGAAAACAGAATCAGGATACAGGTCCGCGCTTTGATGCGTTTCATCTTCCAGCGCCACCCCGGAGGTGAAGATCACGTCGTAGCCGCGTTCAGCAAAGTACGAAATGTTCTTCATATAATCGCGTGCATCCACTGACTCGATGAAATCCGCCTGGTTTGCCAGATTGTTGGCTTTGGCAGTTTCCAATCCCAGCCACGCATCCTGATTGATGCCGTGGTCGTCCAGCCCTTGTGTGTCGGTCACGAGTGCCGCGCAGAAAACTTCTTCCCGAAAACAATCTGACGATGATCCGCAGGCGGTGAGCGCCCAACCGATCATCGTCAGAATGATAAGTCTTTTGATTTGCAATGCTTTTCTTATCCTGCTGTCGCCTCGCCGCGTTTAACACCCAGCATCAACACGAGGGCGATGAACATGAAAACCGGGGCAATGATCATGATGATGTTGTAATTTCCGCCGGTGAGTTGCACCGCCCAGCCGTTGACATTCGGACCAATGATGGCGGAGAACGTGGAGAACAGATAATACAAACCAGTGAATGTGCCAATGCGTGCGGCACTGGTCAAGTCTACGATCATGGGCAGGGAGTTGATGTTAATGAAAGCCCAGCCAATGCCGCCGAGGATGAGCAGTACGCCTGCCAACGTCAACATGCGTGCGCCGCCTTCCATTAGCGGAATGCCCACCAGCGGCAGCGGAGCGATGCCTGTAAGCAGAGCTTCGGCGGGCGTGATGTAGAGTAGGATGAGCATTAGGATGAGAATGATCAATCCGGTGGCGATCGTGGTGCGGCGTCCGATCTTGGCAGCGATAAAACCGGAGGGGATGGCGAACAACACAAAGAAGAGCGGCAGCACGGAGAGCAAGGTCGCGCCATCGCCTTCGTTCAAACCGAGATGATTTTTGGCATACAACGTGAAGAACGTTTCCACTGCAGAGAAGCCAAGGAACCAAAAGAAGATTGCCAGAAGAATGCGCAGTCCGCTTTTGTCTGCATTGCCGAAGACTTCCTTGAGGCTCTGCCACATGTTCGGTTGTGTTTCTGCTTCTTCATATTCTTTAGGCTCTTCAATGAAAAGATAGACGATCAACACAGCGACGAGGACCAATCCCGAACCGAGCCAGAACGGGAAGTTGGGACTCATCTTGTAAAGTAGACCACCTGTTTGCAAAGCGACGATGGTTCCCACTCCGCCCATGAAGTTGATGATGCCATTCGCTTGCGAGCGAAATTGTGACGGAGTGATATCTGGCATGAGCGCCACCACAGGGGTACGCCACAGCGCCGCACTCAATAACAGGGTGCTGGTACATGCGACGAAGAGCGGCAGGATCGCTGCAAGCGGAATCAAGCCAAACGCCACGGCTGAGATCGGTGCGCCGATGAGAATGAAAGGAATACGCCGTCCGAGCGGGGAGCGCAGCCGATCTGACCAGGCACCGACAGGCGGCTGGATCAATAACGCGGCGATATTATCGAGCGTCATAAAGAAGCCGATTAAGGCAGGGGAGAGGTCGAATTTATCGGCGAGGAAGATCGGCACGAAGGCATTATACACGCCCCAAATGATACTGACGCCGAAAAACCCGAAGCCAAGCAGGAAGGTCTTGCCGTAATTCAATCGCGATGACATGGATGCTTCTCCTTCTTATTTGCAATGACAGATTTCTATCGTTCTTCGTTCTTCAACCCATCCAAAAACTTCTTATCTTCCTTTGTTAACTCCGCCTTCTCGAGCATATCAGGTCGTTTTTTAAACGTCCGTGTTAACGCCTGTTGACGACGCCACTTGTCGATCTTGCCATGATCGCCAGAGAGCAATACCTCGGGAACCTTCCAGCCGCGAAACTCGGGCGGACGGGTGTAGTGCGGATACTCGAGCAGACCCATGGCATGCGAATCATCTTCCGCGCCGGTGGGGTCGCCGAGGACCTCCGGCAGGAGACGTGAAACCGCATCGATCAGGATGAGAGCGGGCAACTCTCCACCTGTCAGCACATAATCGCCAATGGAGATTTCATCGGTGATTATGTTTTCGCGGATGCGTTCGTCGATGCCTTCGTACCGTCCACACAGCAGGGCGATCTTTTTGTGCTGGGATAACTCTTTGGCGATGCGTTGATTGAAAACACGTCCCTGCGGGGTGAGCAAAATTACGGGGACGTTGGCTTTCGCTTCGGGCGAAGTCGGAAGCGTTTCTTGTCCCAAGACAGATTCAATCGCCTCGAAAACGGGTTCCGGTTTCATGACCATGCCGCCGCCGCCGCCATAGGGCGTGTCGTCGGTGGTGTGGTGTTTGTCGTGGGTGTACTCGCGGATGTTGTGAATGTTGACTTGGATTAATCCCCGCTCACGTGCGCGCTTTATAATACTTGTATCCAGATACGCTGGAAAAACTTCCGGCAGGAGGGTAAATACCTCAAATTGCATGAGGCGATTTTAGCATATAAGAAGCAAATTAGAACTTAAACGCTCTGCTTGACTGTGCTTTCCGGCGGATGGTAATATGAAAGGCGCGTAATCGTACAAGACGCAAGGTGAAGAATGTATTTAAGAGGAAGTAAATGGAGCATGAATAAACGACGGACCCGACCGAATTGGTTCCGCATTATTCTGCTTAGTTTGTTGGTATTGGCGGCTGCCTACGTTAATCGTTTTGTAGTGGCAGATATTCAGCCGTTGGGAGTTCCCACATCGACGGCGACGACTTCGCCGGAGACGCTTATTGCCGAAGCGGAGGCTTTGGTCAATGAAGGTAAGTTATTGCCCGCAGTGGAGATGTATAAGAAGGCGGTCGTTTCGCGCCCGGATGATGCGGCCACGCACATCATGTTGGCACGGACGCTGGTCTTTGCTGGAAAATATAAGGAAGCCCAAGTCTCTGCCGAGGATGCGCTTTTGCTCAACCCAAGCAATTCGATGGCGCATGCCGTCCGCGCCTGGGCGTTGAGTTTTCAGGGCAGTTATCTCGAAGCCGAGGCGAGCATCAAACGTGCGCTGGAACTTGACCCGAACAATGCATTGGCGCATGCTTATTACGTCGAGATTCTGATCGATTCATATTATGGCGGCATAGGCGGATTTGATAACATCGAACGCGCCATCGAAGAGTCGCGTGTGGCACAGGCGCTTGCGCCAGATCTGCTTGAAACGCATCGCGCACGCGGGTATGTCCTTGAGGCGACTACCAACTACGACGAAGCTATCCAGGAATATGAGGCAGCGCTCAACATCAATCCCAATATCGCGGATTTGCATATCGCCATGGGACGGACATATCGCTTGTTGCAGATTTACGACAAGGCGGTTGAGTCCTTTACACGCGCGAATGCCCTCAACCCCGAAGACCCCAACCCAGATTTTCTGATGTCTCGTACATATGCTACCTTGGGCGAATACGGCAAAGCTATGCAATATGCCAAGTCGGCGGTGACGGATAACCCCGCCGACACCAATCTACGTGGCAATTACGGCGTGATGTTGTATTACAACGCCTATTGGACCGAAGCCATCACAGAGTTGTCGTTCGTCGTCAAGGGCGGGCTTTCGCAGGAAGGTACCCAACTCGAACCAATTGAATTGGTACCAAACTTCCCGCGCCTGGCGGAATATTACTTTACCTATGGATTCGCGCTCTCCCGCACCAATCAATGCGGCGAGGCGTTGCAAATCGCCCAGTTGATCATCTCCCGCATCCCAGCGGATGAGACCTCTGTGGAGCGAGCCAACGAGATCATTTCCCGCTGTCAGGAAAACCTGAACCAGCCTCAAGCCACGCCGACAGTTGGTTCTGAACCCACAGCCGAAGCTACCCCGACGCCATGAACATCTACCAGCGACGCTCTCTTTTTCGACGGCGCGAGGAAACCGGCATTTACAGAATGTTCTTTCTGGTCGTGCTGATTCTCGGCGGCATCTGGCTGATCCGCTCGGTTCAGCAGGGAGATGTCAAACCGCTATTCCTGCCAACTGCCACGCCGACACGTTTTGCGTCATCGTACACATTGGAAGGTGACGCTCACTTCACTGCTGGAGAATTAACGTCTGCCATTGAAGCGTATCGTGAAGCCACCCGCGTGGACCCAAACAACGCCGAGGTTTGGGCGCAACTGTCGCGCGTGCAGACTTATTCCACGGCACTGCTTGTCAAACGTGCGGATATCCTCGCTCGCCTAGAGGAGGCGATTGAGTCAGCACAGCAAGCCATTGCCGTCAACCCAGATAGCAGCTATGCTCACGCCGTCTATTCCTTCGCCTTAAACTGGAAGGCTTCTTACATGGCGGATGCGCGCGAACAACAAGACTTGCTGACCACTGCCGAACAGGAAGCAGTCCGCGCGATTCAACTGGATAACACCAATACCCTCGCACAGGCTTTCTATGCCGAGGTATTGGTAGACCAACAAAAATGGACTCAGGCGCAACAGGTCATTACGCAGGCGTTGGAGCAAGACCCCTCTCTGATGGATGTGCATCGTGTGAACGCCTACGTGCTGGAGTCATTGGGTGAGTATGCCCTCGCGATTGAATCTTACGACCGTGCCATTGACATCACCCCAAACTTAACGTTCCTTTATTTGCGGGCTGGTGCCGGGTATCGCCGCCTCGCCTTCGACAGTCCCAACGAAGATGTGCAGCGCCAGTTATATGAGAAATCTCTCGAATACTTCGCAGAGACGGCGCGCATCAACCAGCAGTTGGGGGTGCAAGACCCCACACCATACCTCTCTATCGCCCGAACCTACTCCCAGATGGGTGAGTTCTTCATCGCCATCCGCAACGTGCAAAAGACCATCGAGTTCGAGCCGAGTAATGCGGTCTTCTATGGCGAACTGGGCATGCTGTATCACAAGAACCGTAACTATGAGACGGGAATCCTCGCTTTGAAGTGTGCCGTCCGCGGCTGTACAGCGGAGGAGTCCTGCCCGGCGCGCGGTGAATGCGGCATCAACGATACGCCTGCCGAGGTGGAAGGCTTGGAACTCAATGCAAGCACAGTCTATTTTTATGACGTCTACGCCTCGGAGTTGGCGGCATTGAGTACAGCAAGGGATAATAAATGTGAAGAAGCCTTGGACATTGTCTCGATAATCGAAAATTCGGAATATATCCAAGACCCAAACATTGCCGCGGATGTTGCCGTGGTGCGAAATATTTGCCGAAGTTTAGAGACAGGCATCAGCGTTCAGGAATTGTTGAGCACGCCGACGGTTGAACCTGAGATGACGGAAGAACCGACTCCCTAGCGCTTCCAGCGTGGACTTGGGCTTGGTCCTAGAATCAGATAACGGGTCCACACTGGAGGCGAGGGTCATCAGAATT
>JAHDWC010000133.1:7998-12290 GCA_023382575.1 Anaerolineales bacterium | reverse complement strand
CGACGGACGTGAGGAAGCCTGGGAAGTGGTTGGTATCTTCAAGTTTGTAGACCGCGAAGGGATGCTGGGCTATGCTCCCTTCAATTACGTGGCGGAATTAAATAATCTCGCCAATCGTTCCTATTCCTTCCGTCTGGTCACTGCTGAGCATAACCGAGCTTATCAGGATGCTAAAGCCGAAGAGTTGGATAAATATCTCCGCGAGCAAGGCTTCAAAGTCCGTGTGGCAGAGGCGGGTAGCGCCTCATTGGATGTGGCGGTGGAGAGTCTCGACATTTTGGTAGTCTTCCTGCTCATCATGGCCGTGCTGACCGCCATCGTCGGGGCGATGGGCTTGACCGGTACAATGGGCATGAACGTGCTGGAGCGTACCCGTGAGATCGGCATCATGCGCGCCATCGGCGCCGACGACCGGGCTGTGATGCGCACAGTCATCGGCGAAGGTTTTGTGATCGGCATCGTCTCCTTCCTGATCGCCATTGTAGTGTCCATTCCCATCACGTATGGACTTTCCTACATCGTAAGTTTGGCGGTCTTCGAGACGCCCATTGATGTGGTGTTCACCCTTACCGGATATGCCATCTGGCTGGGATTGGTTTTATTGCTGTCTGTTTTGGGCTCCATTTTGCCGGCTCGTAACGCGGCGCGACTGACCATCCGCGAAGTGCTGGCCTATGAATAAAACGTCACGAAAAAAGATTTCAAATATTCGTAAATCAAAGAAGGTTTCCATGAAGAAAAATACACTGTTGATCATTTCCCTGTTTACCGTCCTCGCTGTGCTGCTCGGCGCATGCGGCGCTCAGCCGACTGCCGAACCTCAAGCCGTCGAGGAAGTCCTCGCTTCGGATGAAGTTGTTGCCGAAGGACGCCTTGAGCCCATCCGCGCCACAAACCTGACCTTTCAGGTGCGCGGTGTTGTGGAAGAAGTGCTCGTGAAAGTGGGTGACACCGTCAGCGAAGGCGATGTTCTGGCACGGCTCGCAAATTCCGGGTCGGCTGAGGCGCAAGTCCTTCAGGCGCAGAACGCCTATGATCTTCTCCTCCGCAATGAAAGCGGTGACCGTGCCAGGCTTTGGAACGCGTACATGCAGGCGCAGATCGTCCGCGCCGCCGCTGAAGAAGACTGGGAAGATGTCGATGTAGATGCCATTGAAGATACCATCGAAGATCTCGAAGCTGACCTCGAAGACCTGCGTGATGATTTGGAAGATGCGCAAGAGGAATACGATAAATACAAAGACCTCGATGAGGAAAATTCCCGCCGCACCTCCGCCGAAGATGATCTTGAAACTGCTCAGGAGAATCTGAGCGAAAAGATCCGCGAGTTGGAAGAAGAAATCCGCAGCCGCGACGAGATCAAAGCCGCCTATGACGATGCTCTGGCTGCCGAAGCCGAAGCAAAATACCAATACGAGATCAGCCTCGATGGTCCCAATGCCGACCAGCTTGCGCTTGCCAAAGCCAACCTCGATGCCGCGAAAGATGCGCTTGCCAATTACGTCATCACCGCCCCGTTCAGCGGCGTGGTTGCGGACGTGAACGTCAAAGCGGGCGAACAGGTCGGCACTGAAACCCGTGTTGTGAGCGTGGCCGATTTTGGTGAATGGGTCATTGAGACCACCGATGTCACTGAGCTTGAGGTGGTGAAGATCAGCATTGGGCAGTCAGTTTCCATCATTCCCGATGCGCTGCCCGAACTCGAACTCACCGGCACGGTCACGGAGATCAGCAATGCCTTCACTCAATCGGGCGGCGACATCCTCTACACCGTCCGCATCCGCCTCAACGAGGCAGACCCCAACCTCAAATGGGGCATGACCGTTGAAACCATTTTTAGAACAGGTGAGTGATTGAATTTCGATTGAAAACATGCAATAATAAAATTGCTCCGAGAAAGAGCAAAACCGGGAAAACCCGGTGGCGCAAAGCCCTACTCTAAAGCTGAACTGAGCCATGAGTGTCAGGGCTGCCGATAAAAGCAAAACCGTCAAAAGACGGCGGCGCAAAGTCAGAGCGTCTAAAACCAACGCAAGTTGTTGGTCAAGACCGACCGACTGCCGAAAGGCAAACCCGGGGAAACCCGGCGACGCAAAGTCATGGGTCTACCGTCACGTTTTATTTTTTGTGACCACGATTGCCAGACTGCCGAAGAGCAACCTTTATGCAGGGATGACTGATGTTGAGTCATCCCTGCTCGGTTTTAACGCATCAGACTCCGCCGGAAGCGGATTCACAGCTACAGGGCAAAGCACTCGTAAAGGGTATAATCGCCCTCATGGCAAAAACATCCCGAGCCCTCGACCCCGAATCCAAACCCGACGACCGCGTGGATAATGCCCTGCGTCCGCAAAAACTGATGGACATCATCGGGCAGGATCAAGTCAAGGAAAATCTGTCCATTTTGATCGACGCGGCGAAGCATCGCAGTGAAGCGTTGGATCATGTCCTGTTTTATGGTCCGCCTGGCTTGGGTAAGACCACGCTCGCGCATGTGCTTGGCAACGAGATGGGCGTCAACGTCAAAGTGACAGCGGGTCCCGCCATCGAGCGCGCAGGTGACCTGGCCGCCATCCTTACCAATTTACGCGCCGGGGATGTGCTGTTCATCGACGAAGTTCATCGCCTCGGGCGAGCCGTGGAAGAAGTGCTTTACCCTGCGATGGAAGATTTCGCGTTGGACATCATCATCGGCAAGGGACCCTCTGCCAAGTCCATTCGCTTGAAGTTGCCGCGCTTCACCGTCGTCGGGGCAACGACTCGCCTCGCGTTGGTGACGGCTCCGCTGCGGGCACGCTTTGGCGCGGTCTATCGTTTGGACTACTACGATATCGAGGCGATGAAGAATATCGTCAGCCGCGCAGCGATCATGCTCAAGGTTCAGGCGGATGCGAGCGGTGTGGAGGAAGTTGCCCGTCGTGCGCGTGGAACTCCGCGCATTGCGTTGCGTCTGCTGCGCCGCGTGCGAGACTTTGCCCAAGTCCGCGCGGATGGGACGATCACGCAAAACGTCGCGAAAGAGGCGCTGGATTTGCTTCAGGTGGACCCGCTTGGTTTGGACGATGTGGATCGTCGCGTGCTCAAAACCATCATCGAAAAATATAGCGGCGGACCGGTGGGTTTGAATACCATTGCCGCATCCATCAGTGAAGAGCAGGATACGATTATGGATGTGGTCGAGCCTTATCTTTTACAACTTGGCTTTCTTGATCGCACGCCTCAAGGACGTGTGGCGACAAAGTCTGCGTATGAACATTTGGGGTATCAATACACGGAGGAAGGTCAGCCAAGGTTGTTGTAATAACATCAAATATCTGATGTTCGACCTTTGATCTTCGACCTCAAATTATGGAAACCATTGCCCGTTACTTAATCATAGGTGGAATTGTTTTGATCCTCATCGGTGGAGGCATATATCTTGCTGCAAAGTTTGGGATACCACTCGGACGCCTGCCCGGTGACATTCGCATCGAAGGAGAGAACGGTTCGTTTTATTTTCCGCTCACAAGTTCGATTTTGGTGTCGGTGATTTTGACGATCATCTTCAATCTCATTTCCCGCTTTTTGAACAAATAAAATTGAAAACCTCTGACTTCGACTATCACCTTCCTGAATCTTCCATCGCGCAGACGCCTGTTGAGCCGCGTGATTCCTCGCGCCTGTTGGTTTTGCATCGTCAAACTGGCGAGGTGGAACATAAGATCTTTCGCAATATTCGAGATTATTTGAAGGCGGGGGATTTGCTGGTTTTGAATCAGACGCGCGTCATTCCCGCACGCATCTTTGCCCGGAAGGAGACAGGCGGCAAGGTGGAGCTTCTTCTCCTCCGAAAACGTGACGAGTTAACTTGGGAAGCGTTGGTCGGTGGTAAAGGTCTGCGCGTAGGCAAATCAGTGCAAGTGAAAGATGGACCCAAAGCAGAGATATTGGAAATCCTCGAAGGTTCCGAGCGTTTGATCCGCTTCTCTGAACCCATCGAGCCATACTTTCCGCAAATTGGCAACATTCCCCTACCGCCCTATATCCATGAAAAGCTGAATGACCCGGAACGTTATCAGACTGTGTTTGCAAAGGAAGTTGGGTCTGCCGCCGCGCCTACGGCTGGACTTCACTTCACGCCTCAATTGCTGGATGAAATTCAAGCGCTGGGGGTGAGGGTGGCGTATGTCACGCTTCATGTTGGTTTGGATACCTTCGCGCCTGTCAATGAAGATGACCCGGAGGAACATAAAATTCACAGTGAGTGGTGTCAGCTTTCTCAACAGACAGCGGATTTGATCAACGAGACCAAG
>JAHDWC010000133.1:0-7988 GCA_023382575.1 Anaerolineales bacterium | reverse complement strand
AGCATTTACTGGACCAACGACATTATTTATTTTGCCTGGATACAAATTCAACGTTGTGGATGTGATGATCACGAATTTTCATCTGCCCAAGTCCACGCTGATTATGCTGGTCAGCGCGTTTGCCGGGCGGGAAAAAGTTTTGTCCACATATGAACTTGCCATCAAGGAAGGCTATCGTTTTTATTCATTTGGGGATGCGATGCTGATCCTATGATTTCATCGCGAGGAACAGAGTGACAAAGCAGTCTCAATTGGAAAAGCATAATCAGCAAATCGTCGCCTGTCGAAAATGTCCGCGGCTGGTGACATGGCGCGAGGAAGTGGCACAGGTCAAGCGCAAGGCCTATCGTGACCATGAATACTGGGGCAAGCCCGTGCCAGGTTTCGGTGACCCGAACGCGCGTGTGCTGGTGGTGGGACTCGCTCCCGGTGCGCACGGCTCGAATCGTACGGGGCGTCAATTTACAGGCGATGCGTCGGGTAATTTTTTGTATCCGGCGTTGCACAAGGCTGGGTTTGCGAATCAGCCTACGTCGGAGTCGCGAAGCGATGGTCTGAGTCTCAACGATATGTACATTACTGCATCAGGTCGTTGCGCTCCACCGGATAACAAACCCAGTCCGGAAGAATTAAATAATTGTCAGCCGTTCCTTGAGCGTGAATTAGAAATTATTAATCCGGGGGTGATTGTGTGTTTGGGTAGGGTAGCATTCGAGCGGATTTTGAAGATTTTCTCTGCTCGCAGCCCGGTATATAAATTCGCACACGGCGCGTCCTATCAACTGGACAATGGCAAGTGGATTGTGTGTTCGTATCATCCCAGCCAGCAAAATACGTCCACAAAAAAGTTGACCATGGAAATGTTCGATGCGATCTGGGCGAAGGCGAAAGAACTCGCCGGGCGGTAGACGAAGCCTTTCCAAATCTTGTGTCAAAAAATTTAATTATGCGTAAAAACTGGAAAAAGTTGATTTTATTGTCGTTCCTCTTCGCCTGCCTGACTCTAGCTGTGGGTCCGTTTGCCGTGCCTGTGCCTGCGATGAATGGCTTGGTGAGTGAATCGGAATTTGTGGATGAAGATAGCAAGTTTATTGAGATCAACGGCGTGGACATTCATTACAAGGAAGCCGGCGAAGGCGATACGACCTTCATCTTGTTGCATCCATTTGGCGGCAACACTTTCTCGTGGCGTGAGGTGATGGATGACTTCGCCGCACGCGGACGAGTCATCGCGTATGACCGCCCGGCTTTTGGTCTGACCGAACGCCCCATGCCAGGAGACTGGGAGTCTAATCCCTATGGGATCAAAGCCAACATTGAGATTTTGCGCAGGTTGATGGATACATTCGGCATTGAAAAGGCGACTCTCGTGGGCAATTCTGCGGGTGGGGCGGTGGCGGTGGCGTTTGCGTTGGAATATCCCGACCGCGTCGATGACTTGATTCTTGTGGCCCCTGGCGTTGGTGGTGGACGGGGTCCGAAATTTCCGGCATGGGCTATGCCAGTGATGTGGACTCCGCAAATGCGGCATATTGGTCAGCTTTTGATGCGCGATTATCTGGAGCGACTCCCGCGCACCATCGAGCGTGAGTGGTATGATCCATCCAAACTCACCGATGAGATTCGACAGGAATACTTGAATCTGCTTAAAATAGAAAATTGGGACCGCGCGTTTTACGAGCTGACCTTTGCCGATCCTTATCCAGAGATCCGCCCGATGCTGCCACAGTTGACTTTGCCTGTGCTCATCGTGGGCGGACAGGAAGACCGCCTCATCCGCTCGTGGTATCTTGAAGCCGTTGCGACGGAGATCCCTGATGCGAGCTTGCATCTGATCCCTGCTTGTGGGCACGTGCCGCAGGAGGAATGTCCGCAAGCCTTCATGGACATTGTCAACGCTTATTTGGAAGAACAATGAACACTCTTATTTTCACCGGCACGCTTGCGCCGGATTTTGAACTCGAAGATATTCACGGAAATTGCATCCGCCTTGCAGGCTTCCGCGGTAAGAAGATTGTCCTGCTTGCTTTTTTACGCGGCTTTATGTGACCTCACTGCCGCGCGCAGTTGGCGCGTTTGTGCGATCAATACGAAGAGTTTCAATCTCGTGGCGTAGAGATTCTCGCAGTCGGGCCCGACCCGGCAGATTCCTTTAAGCGATATTGGGCGCGCGAAGAACTTCCCTTCAGCGGCCTGCCCGACCCTGAGCATCATGTCGCAAAGCTCTATCGTCAGGAAGTGAATCTCTTCAAACTGGGGCGAATGCCGTTGAATTGCATCGTCGACCTGCAAGGTTCCATTCGTTATATCCATTACAGTGCCTCGCGCTCCGACATTCCTGAGAACGAAACCTTCCTCAATGTAATAGATGAAATAATCGCATCATCCAATTGATATGACACTTGGACGGATTGCCTTCCTTGGCTCTGGTGAGACTTCCCTTGCGGGCGGACGCATCTTCGAGACTCTCGCCCGCCTCATCCCGGACCCGTTGCGGATCGTCATTCTGGAAACGCCTGCTGGCTTCGAGCCAAATGCCTCTCTCGTTGCCGGACGTGTGGGCGAATTCCTCAAGACTCGTTTGCAAAATTACAAGCCAACCATCGACCTCGTCCCTGCCCGCAAAAAAGGGACGGAGTTCAGCCCCGATAACCCGGATATTCTCAAACCTTTATTACAATCCAACCTGATCTTCATGGGACCCGGCAGCCCCAGTTATTTGGCGCGTCAGTTGCAAGGTACGCTTGCCTGGGACATCATCCGCGCGCGGCACAGACAAGGTGCTACGCTTGTCTTCGCATCCGCTGCGACAATCTCGATCGGGCATTGGGTGTTGCCAGTGTATGAGATCTACAAGGTTGGGGAAGATGTCCACGTCAAAGATGGGCTGCGCTTCTTCGCTGACTTTGGAGTCCATATCTCTTTCATCCCGCATTGGAACAATGCCGAAGGCGGCGCAGACTTGGATACCAGTCGTTGTTTCATTGGCATGGAACGCTTCACGCAATGGTGTGACTTGCTCCCGCCAGAGAATACCACCCTCGGCTTGGACGAACACACAGGTCTCATCATGGATTTTGAAGCGAGGATGTGCGAGGTGAGTGGCGTAAGTTCCGTCTCGCTCGTGCGCGAATGCGACCCTGAAATCTACCCTTCCGGTTCAAAATTTGACCTGAAAGAGATCGGCGATTTTCAATTTCCTGACCCGATTGATAAAAACATTCCGCCTCACGTCTGGCAGATGACGCTGGATGCACAAAAAACTGAGCAAGAAAAACCTTCAGACGAAGTCTTGTCCTTGCTGGAACAACGCAAACATGCCCGCGCAAATAAAGACTTTGCCGCGTCGGACCGTCTACGTGACGCGATCGCTGCCCTGGGCTGGAAGGTGAAGGATACAAAAGAAGGACAGCAGTTGGAGCGATAGAGGCGAACTATAATATTGTCTGACAAAATGCGATAAAATAACCGCGCACGTTTTTATAAAGGAGAGTCTCATGCGCGCGGTAGATATCATCATCAAAAAACGCGATAAGCAACAACTCACAGCCCAGGAGATCGATTTTTTCATTCAGGGCTTTACCAATGGGGATATTCCAGACTATCAAGCCTCTGCATTTGCCATGGCAATTGTGCTCAATGGCATGACACCGTTCGAAACCGCCGACCTGACGCTTGCAATGGCGAAATCTGGGCAGGTGCTTGACCTTTCTAAAATTGTAGATATTGCCGTAGACAAACATTCCTCCGGTGGTGTGGGTGACAAGACCAGCATTTCGGTCATGCCGATGGTGGCGGCTTGTGGCTTGCCTGTCGGCAAAATGTCTGGGCGCGGATTGGGTTTCAGCGGTGGCACGCTCGATAAGTTGGAATCCGTCCCCGGCTATCGCGTGGACCTTTCCACAGAAGAATTCAAAAAACAACTAAAAGAAAAAGGCATTGTGCTTACAGGTCAATCCATGGATCTTGCGCCTGCCGATGGAAAAATGTACGCGCTTCGTGATGTGACCGGGACGGTTCCATCCATGCCTTTGATCGCATCATCCATCATGTCGA
This sequence comes from Anaerolineales bacterium, assembly GCA_023382575.1. GTDB lineage: Bacteria > Chloroflexota > Anaerolineae > Anaerolineales > Villigracilaceae > Villigracilis. The sequence goes on along the minus strand of JAHDWC010000133.1, from coordinate 3,932 downwards.
AGAAGATCGCAGCGGGTGCGCAAGCTATTGTCCTGGATGTGAAGACTGGCTTGGGCGCATTCATGGAGACGCTTGAAGCTGCCCGCGAACTCGCCGAATTGATGGTGGACATCGGTCGCCTCGCGGGACGGAAGACAGTTGCTCTGCTTTCAGATATGAATCAACCCTTGGGGGCTTCTGTTGGGAATGCGCTCGAAATGATCGAAGCCATTGAAACGTTGAAAGGCGGCGGCGCGCCAGATTTTGTGGAACACTGTCTGCATGTCGCAGCGCATGTGCTCATGGTCGGGAATCGCGCCAAAGATTTAACCGAAGCGCGTGCCATGGCGGAAAAGTCCATTGCGGACGGCAGCGCCTTGGACAAGTTGCGCCTTCTGGTTGCAGCGCAAGGCGGTGATGTTTCCTATGTAGATGACCCTTCGAAGTTTGAACGTGCAAAATTCATCGAGGTGGTTAAAGCTCCCCGCAGTGGATTCATCTCTCAGGTTCACGCACGGATCGTGGGGGAAGCGGCAGTGGCGCTTGGTGCAGGACGCGCCAAAAAGGGTGACCCCATCGATCACGCTGTCGGATTCATCATCCTCAAAAAAGTGGGTGACCCAGTGCAGGCGGGCGAGCCTTTGTTTGAAGTCCATGCCAATTCTGAAGAGAAACTTGCCGAGGCGCGCGAGGCAGTACTTTCGTCCTATCAGTTCAGCGACGAATCTGTACCGCCATTACCCCTGTTTTACGAGTAAAATAGCGTATAGTCTTGCGAATTTCTTAAGAATCAGGCATACTTAAACAACAGGATCATGCAATGGCAAAAGTCTCATTGAGAATATACAACCGCGAGATCGAACGGCTCATAGAACAGGGGAATATTGAAGAGGCAATTGCGCACTGCCGACATATTCTTAAGACGTTTCCTAAACATCTCGAAACCTATCGCTTGCTAGGCAAAGCGTATCTGGAAGCGCGCCGTTATAACGAAGCCGTGGATGTGTTTGGTCGTCTGCTGATGGCGGTGCCGGATGATTTCGTGGCGCACGTCGGGTTGAGCATTATCCGCGACGAAGAGAACAAGCTAGACGACGCGCTCTGGCATATGGAACGCGCCTTCGAAGTCCAGCCATCCAACGCCGCTATTCAAGGCGAACTCCAAAGGCTGTACGGACGTCGAGATGGGGTTGAACCGCCCAAAGTCCGCATGACGCGCGGCGCGCTGGCGCGCATCTACGTGCAGGGTGAGTTATATCCGCAAGCCATCGCAGAGATCCGCTCTGTGCTCGCGGAAGATGCGCAGCGGGCCGACATGCAAGTGCTGCTCGCGTACTCCTACTTCAAAAGCGGACAAAAATCAGACGCTTCCGATTTGTGCAATCAATTGCTCAAGCGCTATCCCTATTCCTTCGAAGCCAATCGCATCATGGTGGATCTTTTGCCGGCCACAGCTGGCTCGGCGGAAAGCACGCAGATCTATCGCATGCGCGTGGGCGAGCTTGATCCCTATGCCAATTTCACGCGCGGCTCGATCTTTGAAACGAACGAAGTCTCTGATGCTTCGGTAAATCTGGAGCGCCTCGAATACACCGGCGAAGAAGTTCCGATGGAGCAGGAATGGGGCGCATCGCTTGGGATTGGCGCCGGCTCGATGCCAGCCTTGAGTGAATCGACTAATGAACAACCGGATTGGTTATCCTCTGCTGGCTTGGGTGAGACCTCAAGCGCCGCTGACGAGCCGAAAGCTGCGGACGAGATCCCAGACTTTCTCCGTGCTGCGGGCTGGGGCGAATCAAAGACTCCCGAGCAGCCGACTTCCATGTTCGATAACGAACCCGTTGACGATGATTTGGTCCCTGCTGATTTGCCAGACTGGCTCAAGGGACAAGTTCCATCATCTCACGATCAGAAAACCGAATTACGCCCAGAACCGGAAGCAAGCGCTTCCATCGACACGCCAGATTGGCTGCAAGGTCTCTCCGGCGCTGATTCTGGCGCCGTGGCTGAACCGCTCGAAACCCCGCAAGAAGCTACTTCCTTTGATTCTGAAACTCCCGATTGGCTCAGCGGACTTGGCGCTGCCGGTGTGACAGCTGCCGCAGGTGCGATGGCTCAACCTGAGCCGCAGGAAGAAGCGGCGACCCCAGCCGACATCCCCGATTGGCTCAAAGGTTTGGAAGGTACACCCGCCTCACAGGAACATCCCACGCAACCTGTGGAAGAAGCTAGCTTCGTTGAAGAAGAACCTGAAACTGTGGCACAGCCCGCTGATATCCCTGACTGGCTCAAAGGCGCAGAACCAAAAGAGGAAGCGCCTGTTGTTGCTTCGACGGAAAGCCTTGGATCGTCCGCTCAGGAACAGGATGACGCCATCGCCTGGTTGGAGTCGCTGGCGGCGAAACATGGTGCCAAACCCGAAGAACTGGTCACAGACCCGAACAAGCGCAGCGAAACTCCGCCCGATTGGGTTCAGCAAGCCCAAACCGTCTCTCAACCGCCTGTTATTGAAGAAACCCCTGTCCAGCAACCGCCTGTCGCCTCAGCCGAAAGCCTTGGCTCGTCTGCTCAAGAACAGGATGACGCCATCGCCTGGTTAGAGTCGCTCGCGGCAAAACATGGTGCCAAACCCGAAGAGCTGGTCACAGACCCGAACAAGCGCAGCGAAACCCCGCCAGACTGGGTGCAGCAGGCTCAAACCATCGGCGAGACGCCCGTTCCTGCGGAACCTGAATCTGCCAAGACGGATTGGATTGAAAATGCTCAAGATGTTGGCGAGGAATTTTTCGCTGAATTTGAAAAAGGCGCTTCTCAACCCGCGACGGATGAAACTGGTATGTGGCTTCGCAACCTCGAAGGCGGGGAAAAAGCGGAGAAACCCATCGAAGCCGATGCGGACCTTCCCGATTGGATGAAACCTGAAGCCGAAGAGCAGCCCCTTGAGCGCGGCGAAATCCCCGAATGGTTGAACGAACCCACTCAACCCGTGGAGCAACCCACTGGCGCGCAAGACCTTGCCGAACCCGCTTCTGGCGACCTGCCGAACTGGCTCGATGGGCTTGAGCAAGAAACCCATGTCACTGCCGATCAGGTCATGGGAAATCAAGACCTCTCCGACTGGCTGAGCGGTTTAGACAGCGAACCCGGACTCGAACTCGACCCGGCGCTCCTGCAAGCCTCCCAGCGCCCGCCATTCCCGTCTCAGCCCGAGTCATCCGAACCTACAGCGACAGATTTGCCCGGCTGGTTAAGCGATGTCAATTCGGAGGCGGAAGCGGAGGACGAACTTTGGAAACAGACTCAGCCTCCCGCCTCGATCCCTACCGAGGAGCCTGTCTCTGTCCAGGAAACTTCGGTGACCCTGTCAGCGGATCTGCCTGATTGGCTGCAAGGTGTGGAAGAAGAAACCGAAGCATCTGGCAGTGGCGAAGACTTGCCGCCTTGGTTGCATCGTGAACAGTGGGAAGGCGAAGCCATCACTGAACAGCCAAAACCCACCTCGCCATCTGACTGGCACCCGATCTCGGAGAAGCCTGCACAGGTCGAAAAACCCGCCGCACAGGAACGCGCTCCCAAGTTGGTACAGAATCCGCCTTCGCCCGAGCCTGTTGAAAAGGTCGGGAAGAAGAAGGCTCCTGCTAAACAATCTGCGCCTGCTCGTCAGAGAAAGCCCGAGGCGCAGGGTGGTGTCAGTTTGTTGAATCAGGCCCGGTCGGAGTTGGACCGCGGCGATATTCCCGAGGCGCTGATCCATTACGGGAAACTCATCAAGAAGGGCAAGCATCTTGAGGAGATCATCAGTCATTTGAACGATTCGCTCTATCGCTACCCGGTGGAGGTCAGCATCTGGCAGGCGTTGGGTGACGCGTACATGCGTGCCAACCGCTTGAAGGAAGCGCTCGACTCCTACAACAAGGCGGAAGAGCTCATTCGATAAGAACAAATCTGACAGG
>JAHDWC010000132.1 GCA_023382575.1 Anaerolineales bacterium | reverse complement strand
TCCCCTACTCACGCCGTCTCGATACATGCGCAGGACCATCATCTTGCCGCAGACGGGACAGTTGGGAACCGTATCCATTGGATTTTTGATACTGCGTGTGGAAGATGTCTTGCCAAACTTGACCACAGCCAACTGAAACAGAGCGACAATATCTGTCGGGTCGTATTGCTCTTGTGAAGGGATATGTACCAACGGCAAGCCCGCATCGGTGAATAATTCCTCCATGAATTTGTCTGCTTCACGCACACCATCCTTGGCGATGGGTCTAACGATCTCCACGCCAAAGGATGGTTCGTAGGTCTCAGGATCACATAACAAAAAATCCACGTGCTTCCGAAAGATCTTATTGAAGAAGTGTACATTCTCGTTCGGACGCAGGATGATGAACAAATCTGAAAGCGAAACCTTGGGACAAATTACATACCGCACGCCCATAATGTCCATCAGCGTACGAAAAAGAGCCGCTTCCGTTTTGGTTAGGAAGGGCTCTCGTAAGCGATAAGGCAGGCGCTGATTGTTCTCCTCGTTCATATCCTTCGATTATACGTGAGGTTTTTTGTCACGTACAGAATTTAAAACAGATTTGGAATATTTGGTTTCACGGAACGATGAGGTTTGTCTTTTTGTCCGCGATACTGATGGTTGCCAGCATTCCCGAATTAAACGCCAGATAATCCGCTTCAACGCCGTCGCTGAAGATCACTCCGCCTTCGGGCATTTCCGAATGGATGACGAGGGGTGAAGCAGGAGTGGCAAACCCAAATACAATATTTGCATTTGACGTTTTGCTTACGAACGGTTCTCTCACCACGTAGACCAACTTCTCTTCGCCCCAATCCAACTTCACCGGAGGCAACGAAGCGGAGGCGTCCTCTCGCAAACCGGCTAGGATGCCATTCGTCATATTCACCATGCTGCTCAGCCACCCAGTGGAGCCAATCCCTGTAGAAACGATGACGCCACTGGATGATTGTCGTTCGCGTCTACCCTGCGCCTCAATCGTATAGCGGGCAGAGACGTGCGACTTGACACCTATGAAAAAGTCGTTGAATGCAAGCAAAGTCTGACCATCATTTAAATCCACCTTAGCCATGGTGATCTGTCGTTTTTTCACCTGCCCCTTGAAAATATTTTTCACCGCCGAAACCGCCGTGGATGTATTGAACGGCAGAAGAACACCGTCGATGGTTGCAGGATCAGGGTTGACGGCAATCAGCGGCTGTCCACTGAGATATTTGGCGGTATTTGCCACCAGACCATCGATCCCGATTGCCACCACAAGGTCGGTATCTGAAAAGATAAAGTTTGGAAGCATCCCGCGTTCAATTTCATGGACCTTCAGCAGATCCTGCAAACTTGAACGCAACGCATCCACCGCCTGATGATAACGGTCATGCTCGCGTTGATAGAGTTCAAAATCCCCGCCTCCATGTTCAAGGTAGAACTTTGCCTGTCCGATGGTATTGAAGCGATCTATCAAACCTTCAAGACGCGTCCGCCGCGTAACCAGGATGATCTTCTCAAAAGACAAGACTATCTCTCCGACTTTTTGTCCGTACTTGTCTCCTGCATCAACAGTTGAAGCAATTCGGGAGAGATATTCAAGTTGCCAATCTTGGCAGCATTTTGTGCAAGTTCCTTGAACGCCATCCCCACCAACAGGCGAGGTTCGGTCGTTTGCACAGCCAGCATTTGCAACACAGCAGGATCAAGTTCCTTAAAAGCTTTCAGTGAGGCTTCCATAATGTAGGCTTGAGCATCCGCCTCTGTACGGGAATTTTCGGCGCGAGATGCCACCAGTTTTTTACGTTCGTCCTCAAGGTTGATCTGCCCACTCAACTGGGTCTGACGAACTTCCTGCTGCTTCTTCTCGACAACCAGATCCGCTTCCACCTTCGTCTCACGAATTTGACGCTTCTTCTCTTCGACGGCGATCTCGGTGCTCAATTCGTTTTCTTTGATGCGACGTTCCTGCTCGACAGCGGCATTCCGTCGGTCATAGATCGCCTGGTCAGCGCTTCGCATCATCGCCTCACGGGACTCTGTTTCCAAGGCGCGAGCCACTTCAGGTACCGGACGAATCGCCTGAATGGCAAGCGCCATGACTTCAACCCCCAGCGACTTCAAGGCATCGCTGGATTTCATCTTCTCCAACACCGCCAACGCCACAGACTCGGACGATTTGATCGAATCACGCAGTGGCAATTTTTGAACTTCTCCCCGCACCATGACCTGCAACAAATTAATCAAACGTTGAGAAAGCTTTTGCGGATCATCCGTCACATAGCGAGTGGGCAACGTGTCCACTGTATAGTTGAGCAAAGAAGCAACAAGTTCCGGGTCGAAGATGCGATACGTTAACTCTCCCTGAACGGTGATCGGTTGATAATCCTGACTCAATTCGTTGAAAATAAATGGCGCATCCGAACTACCGATGGGCACTACAACAATGGAAGAAGAAGGCTTGAAATAGAAAAAGGAAAGCCCAGCCCCGGCACGGCGTTTCCGTCCGCTGGCATAATGAATAATGTAATACGTTGGATTAACTTTTATATACTGGATTCCAAACATGATCTTCAAACCCTTCTTCTGTTAATTATTTTTCAGATTGTAGCAGCGATTCTAATAGCTTCTTTTCACTTTCGGTAGAGTCAATTACCCCATCCAACCAGGCAGAACGAAGTTGGGTTAATATCTCCCCATAGCGCGGACCAGGAGGAAGTCCACGCGCCTTCAGCACATCGCCAGTCGTATGCGGACGGGTATGCCGCCAAAGCGAAATGTAATCGAGCAAAGCCTGAACGCGCGTCACAAGGTACACAGCATAAATCGAGAGTAACGGCAATTTTTCAAGGGCGTACGTCCACACACTTGGCTTTGAATCAAAAAGTGTGATCAAACTTCTTCTTAACTGCGCGGCTGCCCAAACCGAAAGCGCCAATTCATTCGTAAAATCCAAGCGTTTGGCAATCGAAAAGACCTCATCTTCAGACAAGTCCATAAACCACAAGATATACCCCATCGTACGTCGATCGGCGGGGACATCAAGCCGAATATCCATGTCCAGAAAATCTGCATAGTCTTGATTGAAATCTGGCAGCCACGGGTGGATGGAATTCACTAGCCCTAAACTGGCTATACGCAAAAGCATCCGAGCCGCGCCGTCTTCATCAAAGATCAAATCCAACTCGTGGCGCAGCCGTTCCCCGCTCAATGATGCGAGTACCTTCGTCACCTCAGCGTCGATCAGACCCTGCGTCACTGAATCCATGATGAAGGAATACCGCACTTCATAGCGGACAGCGCGAAAGATGCGGGTTGGGTCATCGAGAAATGATCGCGGATGAAGAACGCGGATCAGACCCCGCTCGAGATCTGCCTGCCCGTTCAGTGGGTCCAGGATTTCGCCGAAGCCTTCCCCATCCAGACGAATAGCCATTGCATTAATCGTAAAGTCACGTCGTTTCAAATCATCTTCAATCGTGGAAGGCGTGACCATCGGTAAAATACCCGGCTTCTCATATATCTCTTTGCGGGCAGTGATAAGATCCGCAAACTCGGTGGAATGAGGCAAATACCAAATGGCGGTATGAAATTTGAAATGCGGAGTCAACCTCCCCCCATAGGCTTTGACCAATTTTCGTCCTACCTGGATCGCATCTCCTTCGACGACAATATCCAAATCATTGACAGGTTTTCGCAGCAAAAGGTCACGGACAAAACCTCCCACCACACAGCAAGGCATGTTTAAGGCTTCTGCCTGGGCGGCAATGTTCGAGAGTAGGGTCAGCTTTTCGGGCTGAACCAAACTTGGGTCACGCAAGAGGCGAAGCACATCATCTTTTTGCATGGATGCAATTTTACACGGATATATGCCCAGTTCAAAAATTTCGTTTTTATGCAATTTTTGAACGTTAAGGTATAATCGGCGCATGTTAATGAACCCGAACCCGTCCCCTAGCATGTGTAATGCCTCCAGGTCTGGCTAGGTTCGCTTAAGTGCGCCCAAACGGCTCCCAGACTTGGCGAGCCGTTTTTATTTGTCGACAATGGATATGAATAATGACTGAAAAAAATTTAACAATTAAAGAATTGACGGAACAAATGCACGCGTTGGTGAAGTCGAAGGGCTGGTATGAGACAGACAGCAAGCGCCCGCAGACTTCGCGTAATTTGGCAGTCTCGCTTTCAATTGAAGCGGCAGAGATTTTGGAACACTTTCAATTCACCGATGAAATCAAAGACCGTGAAGAATTGGGCGGCGAACTCGCAGATGTGATGTTATATCTTTTGCAATTAGCATCTGTTTCCGGCATTGATTTGGAAGAGGCCGTGTTGAAGAAGATCGAGAAGAATAAGACGAGAACTTGGGATCAATAATGTAAAGGCGACGTCCTGTCGCCCTGGGCGGGGAAACCCCGCCCCTACGGAGATTGAATGAATATAACTGTATTTGGCGGCGCACAACCGAAACAAGGTTCTCCAGCGTACGAAGAAGCGCAATTGCTTGGCTCACTCCTCGCCCAGCGCGGACATGCCGTGATCACTGGCGGCTACTACGGCACGATGGAAGCCGTTTCACGCGGAGCGCATGAATCAGGTGGTCACGTCATTGGCGTGACATGCAGCGACATTGAAGACTGGCGCGGTTCACGGGCGAATGCCTTTGTGAAAGAGGAACGCAAGAAGAAAACTCTCTCCGAACGTTTGATGGCGCTTATCGAAGGCTGTGACGCAGCAATTGCCCTGCCCGGCGGTCCCGGCACGCTGACGGAGATCACGCTGATGTGGAACCTGATGATCATCGAGTCTTTGCCTCGAAAGCCACTTATATTAATTGGCAATGGTTGGGATTTTATTTTTGACAATTATTTCATTGAATTTGAAAGTTATATGTCTCCTGAACACAGGGACTTGTTATACTTTGCCGAAGATGTGAAAAATGCAGTAGAGAAACTAGAGAATGATTAGTAGAGAGTAGTCAAGAACAGAACCGTTACTAATCATCTAATATCGAATTATCTAATATCTGGAGTTCAAAATGACAGAAGAAAAACTACCCACCCGAGCAGAAGACTTTTCCGAATGGTACAACCAGTTGGTTGTGCGCTCCGACATGGCAGACTACGCCCCCGTGCGCGGATGCATGGTGGTCAAGCCGTATGGCTGGGCGCTTTGGGAAAACATCACATCCTGGCTCGATGCGGAATTCAAAAAGACCGGTCACGTCAACGCGGCGTTCCCCACCCTCATCCCGATGTCGTTCTTTGAAAAAGAGAAGGAACACGTGGAAGGCTTTGCGCCAGAATTGGCAGTCGTCACTCACGGCGGCGGACAGGAACTTGAAGAAAAGCTCGCGGTGCGCCCCACCTCAGAGACCATCATCGGTCACATGTATTCGAAGTGGGTCAAATCGTGGCGCGACCTGCCGTTGTTGATCGTGCAATGGGGTTCGGTCATGCGCTGGGAATTGCGCACCAAACTCTTCCTGCGCACGGCGGAGTTCTACTGGCACGAAGGTCATACCGCGCACGCCAGCGAAGAAGAAGCCAAAGAAGAGATGTATCGCATTCTCGACATCTACGAACGCTTCTGCCTCGAAGAGGCCGCCATCCCCGTGCTCAAAGGTACCAAGTCTGAAACCGAGCGTTTTGCCGGTGCGCAGATCACCACATCCATTGAAGCGATGATGTGGGATAAACGCGCTCTGCAATCAGGCACATCCCATTACTTTGGCGATAACTTCGCCAAGGCGTTCGAGATCCAGTACTTGAACAAAGACAACAAACTGACCTTCGCTCAAACCACCTCATGGGCGATCTCGTCCCGCATCATTGGCGCGATGATCATGGTACACGGCGATGACAATGGTCTCGTCCTGCCGCCCCGCCTTGCGCCGATTCAGGCTGTGGTGGTGCCGATCTTCAAAAACGACGCGGAAAAAGAAAAGGTGATGGAAGTTGCCGACCGCCTCTTCGCTGAACTCAAGGCTGCGGGCGTACGTGTCAAGTTTGACGACCGCGACAACGTTTCCTCCGGCTTCAAGTTCAACGATTGGGAAATGCGCGGCGTACCCGTCCGCGTGGAGATCGGTCCCAAGGATGTGGAAAAAGGCACCGTCGCTCTTGCCCGCCGCGACAAGCCGGGTAGAGAAGGCAAAACCTTCGTCTCGCAGGAAGGCATCGCTGACACGGTCAAGAATCTGCTGACCGATGTGCAAGCCTCACTCCTCAAACGCGCCACCGAATACCGCGACGCGAACATCCACAACGTGGACAACTATGAAGACCTCAAAAAAGTTGTGCAGGATGGTTGGGCGTTTGCCTATTGGTGCGAATCGACCGAATGCGAGAAGAAGGTCAAGGAAGATGTAAAAGCCACCACCCGCAACATCCCCTTCAATCAACCCGAAGGTGAAGGCAAATGCGTTGTCTGCGGTAAACCCAGCAAGCGCAAGGTGTATTTCGCGAAAGCGTATTAATTTTTTCGTAGGGGCGGGGTAACCCCGCCCCTACATATAACTAATGCCCGCCATTGACTTAACCCGCCTCCGCAAACAATCCGCTCGTCTGGCAGACTTCTTCTTCCTGCCAGACGAGTTCATGAAGCATTTGCGCGAGATATTGGAGTTCTACGTCAATTACACGCTCCGCACGGTTGAGAATGTAGCACCGGGTTCGAATCTCAAAACCTACCGCACGCCCCCCGCTGTCTTAACTCAAATTCAAAACGAACTGCGCGCCAAGGCAGAAGCCAACCCGCACTTCGCGCTCGAACTCGCCGACCTGCTCTGGGATGAAGGCGCACTCGAAACACGTCTGCTCGCTGCGTATTTGCTTGGGCGCATCCCGCCGCAGGAAGAACGCTTGTTGCCCCGCATCACCGCATGGACCCAACAGATCCGCGACCCAGAAGTGCGCGTGGCATTGCTTACCACCAGCCTCGTGCGCATGAGAAAAGAAACGCCAGATCAATTTCTCATCCTTGTGCGCGAATACCTGCATCCCGAACGCACCCGCACCTGGTCAAACGGTATTCAGGCGCTCATCCCGATGATCGCCGATAGTGACTTTGAAAACCTGCCCGCCATCTTTGACCTCGTTGAACCCATCATCGAAGAAGCGCCATCCACTTTGCAATACGATCTCACCGACCTCATCGTCACACTCTACCGCGCCTCCACCAGCGAAACCATTTTCATGCTCAAGCACATTCTCAGCACCACCGAGAACCCGATGACCGCCGTCACCATGCGCCGCATCTCGCCGGATTTCCCGCCGCCTTTGCAAAAGGAACTGCGCGACCTGCTCCGTCCTCAGCCGCTGACCCGCCCTCAACCTGTCGAAGCGGATGACTTCGTGGACGAGACCGAAGTTCAGGAATCAAAGCCTGTGCGAAAAGCAAGGAAAAAGAAAATGGACAACTCCCGCATCATCTACTTGCACGGCTCCGATAGCAACAGTCAAAGCGGCAAAGCCCGCCAGTTCGCAGAGAAATTTCCCGGCATGGTCACGCCCGATTTCACCGGCGAGTTCGACGAGCGCATGGCACAGCTCAAAAAAATCGTCGGGCGCAAGAAAAATTGGACGATTATCGGCTCTTCTTTGGGCGGATTAATGGGGACTGTTTTCACCTGCACCAAGCCGACTCAAGTCCGCAAGTTGATTCTGCTCGCCCCAGCCTTGCTCAAAGACCCCTTCGGCTCCTATCTTAATCTCGAACCTGTCTCTGTTTCTACAACTGTCATCCACGGGACAGCAGATGACATCGTTCCGCTGGATGAGGCGCGCACCTACGCCGAGAAATTCTTTACCAACATGAAATACATCGTCGTGAACGATGGTCATCGCCTGCAAGAAGCGTTCAAAGAATTGAACTGGGAAGAGATTCTAGGAACCGACGACTGACGATAAACGGCGGACAATAGAAAGTTCCGTCGTCTACCGTCCATCGTCTTCCTGGAGGCACAATGAAACAACACATCTACTGGCATACCACCGTCCAAATGCCTGATGACTCAAACCTAACACCCATCCCCTCCAAAGCGGATGTGGCGATTATCGGCGGCGGGTATACAGGTTTGAGCGCGGCGCGGACATTGGCAAAGCAAGGCGTAAATGTGGTTGTCCTCGAAGCAGAGACAATGGGCTGGGGTGCGAGTTCACGCAATGGCGGCATGACGTTGACCGGGCTCAAGCCTGCCATGCAGACTGTCATTAAAAACTACGGGCGAGGGTTGGCAAAGGGATTATTTCAATGTTCGTTGGCTTCAGTGGATATCGTTGAGCAGATCGTCAAAGAAGAAAATATCGATTGTGGATTTGCGCGGACAGGTCACCTGCTGACGGCGAACAAGCCCGAGCACTACGACGCTCTACAAGGCGAAGTGGACTTCATGGCGAAGGAGTTCAATCACAATGTGCGCCTCGTCGCGCCAAAAGATTTAAGCTCTGAGATCGGCACGGATGTGTATCACGGCGCGCTGGTGGATGAGGTCAGTGGCGGGTTGAACCCGGCTCAATATGTGGCAGGGCTGGCGGGTGCGGCGGCTCGGGCGGGGGCAACGCTGTGCGCGCGAGCGCGTGTCACCGAGATCAAGCGGAGTCAGAGCCGGTTCGTCATCCAAACCGAAAGAGGAAGATTGGAGGCGGAGTCCGTTTTAGTAGCGACATCCGGGTATACAGGCGGAGCGACGAAGAAACTTCAAAAGAAGATTATTCCAATTGGCTCGTTCATCATTGCCACGGAACGACTCTCCGATGAACTGGCGCATGAACTCAGCCCGAAGAATCGCATGATCTTTGATTACAAACATTTCTTGAATTATTTCCGCCTATGGGATAACCGTATGATCTTCGGCGGGCGTGCAGCGTTCTTCCCGGAAAATGAAAACACGATTGCACAGAGCAGTGAGATTTTGCGGCGCGAGATGATTCAGGTCTACCCGCAATTGAAGGATGTGAAAGTGGAATATGTGTGGGGCGGCACGCTTGATTTTGCATTCGACCAGATGACGCACGTGGGCGAAGAGGATGGAATTTTCTATTCGCTGGGGTATGCCGGTCATGGCGTGGCGATGGCGACCTATTTGGGTGCAACAGTTGCAGAAGCAATGCTGAAGGGCAACATCAAAGAGCACCCATTTGCAAAGTTTGATTTTCCGTCTGCGCCGCTGGGACTCTACAATGGCAATCCGTGGTTCCTGCCATTTGCGGGCATGTATTACAAGGTTTTGGATTGGTTGGAATGACCACTGCCGCCGACCTGCTCCATGATGAAAAATCCGCAGCCATCATTGGGGATGTCGTCTGGCGTTACCATGTTTACAATCAATATGGGGAAATTCGCAATGCGCTCAAGGCGTTGACAAGGCGTATTCCTGGGCACCCGCTCGAAGTCTACAAAGAGGCGTTCGAGCAGGATCTACGACTTCTCATCGTCACCATCGAAGTGGTCCATGAAGCGCCAAAACAACCTAATCCTAAAAATAAATTTGCAGATGCGTCGGATGTCGATATTGATTATGTAATGGGAAAACTACGCGCCGCTTTTCCCGATGAAACGGATGAATATTTAAGCGGACACGTCGGCATGGTCATCTACTGGTTCTATTTGCGATAGGGCTGTTTTGGAATTACATCCCAACATTTCAAAAACGGGATTAAAATTGTCAAAATTCATCCAGAGGAGAGAGCCATGGCTAATAAGCAAATGGAAGGTGATGTGTATTACCCGTCCGAGCAGGTGGTTGAGCAGGCGCGGCTGAAAGACTGGGACGCGCTGGCTGAGAAGGCAGACAAAGACCTGGAGGGCTTTTGGGCGGCAGAAGCCTCGGAGTTGGAATGGTTCAAAAAGTGGGACAAGGTACTCGACGACTCGAACAAACCCTTCTTTAAGTGGTTCGTGGGCGGCAAGACCAATATCGTCCATAATGCCATCGACAGGCATCTCAAAACCCATCGCAAGAATCAACTCGCGCTCATCTGGGAATCGGAAGATGGCAAATCAGAGCGCACCTTCTCTTATTACGCCATGAATCGCGAAGTCTCGCGCATGGCAAACATCATCAAAGCCATGGGAGTCAGCAAAGGCGACCGTGTGACCATCTATATGGGACGCGTGCCCGAGATCGTCTTTGCGATGCTGGCCTGCGCCAAGATTGGTGCGATCCACTCGGTGGTATTCGGCGGCTTTTCGGTGGACTCTCTACAAGGGCGCATCGAAGACAGCCAATCGAAGCTGGTCATTACCTGCGACGGTTCCTACCAAAACGGGAAGGTGGTCGAACTTAAATCCATCGTAGATGAGGCGCTTAAGCGCTGCCCCACCGTGGAAAATGTCATCGTGGTCAAGCGCGTTGGTAATGGCGTGACGATGGAAGCAGGTCGCGATCACTGGTATCACGAGATGTGCGTGTTGCCCATCGCCAACGGCAAATGTCCAACCGAGGAAATGGATGCGGAAGATCCACTCTTTATCTTATATACTTCCGGCTCCACCGGCAGACCGAAGGCCATCTTGCATACGCATGGCGGCTATATGGTTGGGACGTATTCCACGTTGAAATATGTCTTCGATGTCAACGACATGGACCGCTGGTGGTGTACAGCTGACCCCGGTTGGATCACTGGACATTCGTATCTTGTATACGGTCCGATGATCGCAGGTGTGACTTCCATGCTCTTCGAAGGCGGACCCGCCTACCCCTATCCGAATCGCTGGTGGCAAGTCATCGAACGCTATGGGATCACTGTCTTCTATACAGCGCCAACTGCCATCCGCGGATTGATGCGGTTTGGTGAGTCATGGCCGAACAAACACGATCTCTCTTCCCTGCGGCTGCTCGGCTCTGTCGGTGAGCCCATCAACCCGGAAGCGTGGAAGTGGTATTACCGTGTCATTGGCAAGGAGAAATGTCCGATCATGGATACCTGGTGGCAGACGGAAACTGGCGCTTTCATGATCACGCCAACGCCAGTTGTGCCGCTCAAGCCTGGCTCGGGCACTCGCCCATTCTTTGGTCAACGCGCGGAGATCGTGGACGAGCAGGGCAATCCTGTTCCCGATGAAACCGAAGGATATCTCACGCTGTTGCGTCCGTGGCCAGCCATGCTGCGTACCATTTACGGTGACAATGAGCGTTATGCCAATCAATACTGGAGTAAGCATCCAGGGCGTTATACCACCGGTGACTCTGCCAAACGTGACAAAGATGGTTATTACTGGATCATCGGTCGTGTGGATGACGTGATCAAGGTGTCGGGTCATCGCCTCGGCACCGCAGAAATCGAGTCAGCGTTAGTGAGTCATCATGCCGTGGCAGAAGCTGCCGCCATCGGTTTGCCGCATGATGTCAAAGGGCAGGCGATCCATACCTTTGTGTTATTACGCGCTGGGATGTCTCCCTCGCCTGAGTTGGCGGAGGAACTCCGTCAGCATGTTGCCACCCACATGGGACCAATTGCCCGCCCGGAAGATGTCAAGTTTGTGGATAAACTTCCCAAGACGCGTTCCGGCAAGATCATGCGCCGCGTACTGAAGGCGCGAGCGCAGGGTCTGCCCGAGGGAGATATCAGCACGCTGGAAGAGTAAACACTCCCTCCCGAGTCTGAAGCGCAAGACAGCCATCTGGTAGTCCAGATGGCTGTCTTCATACTCAAAACAAAATTGCAAACTACGAGTTAACCAATCGGGAATATAATCTCGCGCTGTTATTTAGTACGTATTCCAATTTCAGGAGTTAAGAGATGAAAAAGTTTTTAGGCAATGAGATCTTTTTAGGGGCTATGATCGCCATCCTCAGCGTGTTCACCGCCGGGGTGAGTTATTTGGGCGCCATTTCAGACTCGAAGCAGAACGAATTCGAGATCCAGGGCATGAAGCAGTTGAATGATGGAAACGCCGAGTACCTGCGTGCCAACCAGGACATTACGCAAGATTACAACTATTTCGATAACTGGTATCTGAATGTGGATGAACGCCCGGATATCGCCGAATATTATCAGGAGAATTTCTCTGAGGCGCTGCAAGCCGGGTTTGACCGCGATCAAGGCGTGTGGGATGAAGAATATTATGACGCGATGTATGCCGATGCGTATGTACTGTGGGAAGAGTCTGATGTGAATTTTGAGACCGCCTCAAAATATGATGAACGCGGCGACCAACTTCAATTGGTGATGCTCATCACGGCACTTGGACTGGCGTTTGTGGCGTGGGCTTCACTGATTGCCGCAGAAAGCAACATGCGCTTCCTTTTCTCCCTGCTTGGCGTGATCGCCCTGATTGCCGGGATCGCCACGTACGTATTGCTCGTCCCTGCAGTGTAATCGTCAACAAAACAGCGCGTCGCTTAAGCGACGCGCT
>JAHDWC010000131.1 GCA_023382575.1 Anaerolineales bacterium | reverse complement strand
AAAACCAGCCCGTTGGTCGCATCAGCTACTTTGACTTCAACGGGTACATGGACAAAGCCCTCGTCTCAGTTGGTGGGCTGCCTGAATTGAAAAAAGGCGAACATTATGAAGTCTGGTATCTGGCGCAGGGTGGAGAAATTCGCCGTAATATCGGCTCCATTACAGCAGGCGGCGAAGGCGGACAAATCTCCTTCCTCGACCCTGAAGCGAGAAATATTCTCGCGTTGTTTGACCAGGTCGAGGTCACGATCGAGCCGGATAATGATCCCAACCCAGACCAGCCCTCAGAGACTATCGCAGCCTCGTCTGTCTTCCCGCCGTTGGCGTTAGTCCATGTGCGGCATGTTATCGTCTCATATCTTGATGCCCCCGATGGAACCGGACTTGTGCATGGTTTGTGGACAACCGTGGATAATATCGATACGTCTGTATATGAACTTGATCAGGCGTTTAAGAACGGGGATGAAGAAACGCTTCGCGTCAAGGCGGAAGAGGTGATCAACCAGATCGTTGGGAACGCCCACCCAGATTTGTACAAGGACTGGAACGGCGATTCCAAAATAACTGATCCCAGTGATGGTTACGGACTTTTGGCGACCGATGAACAGGGCTATGCTCTCCAAACCATCAGTCATGCGGAATTTGCGGCGCAGTCTGCCGATGCGACGGAAAATATCAAAACCCACAGCGAGCATGTGGTGACCTGTATCAACAACATCGAAGGTTGGTCAGAACAAATGCTGGATTTGACCCTCCAATTACAGGAGACCTCCTTTGGCCCTGAAATGGAACCGCTCATTTCACAGCTTTTGAAGCTTTCCAGCAACATGCTCTACGGCGTTGACACAAACGGCAATGGATTGATCGAAGCCGTCGTCGGGGAAGGCGGCGCAGACACAGTATATGAACATGCTTATTACATGGCAGAGATGCCCTTGCTGCCGGGCGCACATCGCATCCCTCCCCCGGCAGAGGCAAACCCTTAACAAAAATGGGCGGCTCCATGTGAGCCGCCCATTTTTGTTATTCGACGAATTACGGGACAAGCTGCTGCATGCTCGTGAATACATCACCGAACATCGGTGCAATTAATAGGGCAAGCATAAAAGCCGCGCAGAAGCAGAGCAGGAAGACGACAAATCCAGGGATCAACACCGAGCCAATTGCCGAGCCCCAACCAAAACGGTTGATTCCCTTCACCGCCATCACTTGCAATACAAGGCCATAGATGCCCAACCCAAAGGATAGCAGCCCAGTGCAGAATCCAACAAATGGAATGGCCGAGAACAAAGCGAGGATGGAGGAAACCAGCGTGAATGGTACAGAGATCGCAGCCATTGCATAAGCTAATTTTTCAAAAGTCCCTACGCCGCCAAACAGTTTTGCGATCCATTGTACGATGGCAACTCCAATTGCAAAAAAGAGAACTGCCAACAACCCACCAAGAGGGGAGAGACACAGCCCAGTGATCAGCGAAATTCCCATCGTAGTGGGATCGCCGCCGACAGTCGGCATGTATTTCTCTAATCCGGGAATCTGTGGGGTATATCCGGTTGCAGAGTAGATGGCTTGCAAGATGGTCTGAAAGATCGCTGAAATCGTACCAGCAATAAACATCCAAATGAATGCAGTCTTCGACGTCGCATTAGGTTGCTCGGTCATGTCCACAAAAGTCTGCTCATTGGGTTTGGTGACAGCCGTAATCCAGGTTTGTACCCAGCCGGCAGGTCCCGGCTTGGATTCCATCACAGGGGTATTCGAAGGCATTTGTTCCATTTCTCAATCTCCTATTTTGACTTGTTTTCTTAAATTCTACTGCATATCACACCGCACAAAGTTAACGGTTCGTTACCTTATCGGTGATCTCCAACGCTTTGTCCAACACATCCATCCCTTCCTTTAGTTGTTCCTCCGTAATAATCAACGGCGGAATGATCAATACAGTATGCCAATGCGTATACAAAAATAAACCGTGATCGAGGCAGTATTTTCGTAGCGCCACCATCTCAGGCGAGGACCCATTCCACGGAGCGACAGGCTCCTTTGTATTTCTATCTTTCACCAATTCGATAATACCGAACAAGCCGATACTGCGAACTTCTCCGACAGAGGGATGCGCTTCGCCCAGATCCGTCAACATGCGCCTCAAGACTCCGCCCATAGCGGCCGCATGCTCGACGACTTTATCCTCCCTCATGGCGTGGATATTTGCCACCGCCGCCGCCAATGAAATCGGATGCGAGGTGTACGTCAGCCCGCTTTCGAAGGCGTGCTCATCAAAAGCAGCAGCAATTTCCGGTTTCATGGCAACTGCTCCCAACGGCGCATACGCGGACGTCAGTCCCTTTGCCATCGTCATGATATCCGGCACCACATCCCAATGCTCGATGGCAAACCATTTGCCCGTACGCCCAAAACCGCTCATCACTTCGTCGGCGATCATCACGATGCCATATTTGTCGCACAGTTTACGCACACCTTGCATGTATCCATCCGGTGGGATGATGATACCGTTCGTGCCTGTCACCGATTCCATCATCACCGCCGCGATGGATTCCGGACCTTCGTAAAGAATAATCTCCTCCAAGTGGTTGACGTAATCCCGCGCAAATTCTTCTTCCGAGATATCCGGGTTGGTACGATGAAATGTGGAGCGATAGCGGTACGGATCAAGGAAATGCACCACACCGGTCATCAAATTGGGCTCCCAAGCCACGCGGCGCGGATCGCCCGTCGCAGCCATCGCCCCAGCCGATGCGCCATGATACGAGCGATAACGTGACAAAATCTTATGGCGTTTGGTATATCCACGCGCCAGTTTGATGGCGTTCTCATTGGCGTCTGCGCCGCCAAGCGTGAATAACACCTTGCTCAACGCACCTTTCGGCGTGATCTCCGCCACAGTCTTGCTTGCCAGGGCGCGGATTTTCGTCGTCATGCCGGGGGCGGCATACGGAAGCGCCGCCGCCTGCTCCTGCATCGCGCGGATGACGCGTTCGTCACCATGTCCAAGATTGACACACATCGTCATCGAATTGAAATCGAGGTATTTTTTCTCGTCCACATCCCAAAAATAGACCCCTTTCGCGTGTTTGACAGCGATGGGGTTGACTTTTGCCTGCGCGGACCACGTCCAAAAAACGTGTTCTTTCGAGAGCGGCAGAATTTCATTATCAGGAAGATCAAACATGATTTGCCTCAGTTGGGTTTTGAATTTCGTCATTACAAATTATAATCCTTTGCCTTGTTTCAAACTCAATGAAAGGAACCCATGCCTCCATTTCAATTTCAACGTGTTGTCGTCATCGGCACGACCTCATCGGGCAAATCCACGCTGGCGAAGGGATTAGCAGACCGCATCCGAGCCCGGTACATTGACCTGGATGACCTGCATTGGGAGCCGAACTGGCAGGAGGCTCCACTCAACGTGTTTCGCGAACGCGTCAGAACAGCGACCAACTCCAACGTCTGGGTGGTGGCGGGAAATTATCGCATCGTGCGAGATTTGGTCTGGCCGCAGGCGCAAGTCATCATCTGGCTTGACTATCCTTTTCCCATCGTTTTTTGGCGCTTGATAAAACGCACGCTGTATCGGACGATCACCAAAGAAAAATTATTTGCCGGAAATGTGGAAAGTTTGCGGATACAATTGAGGGTTTGGTCACAGGATTCGCTCGTCAACTGGTTGTTCAAAACCTATTGGCGCCGAAAACGTGAGACTCCGATCTTGCTGGCGCTTCCTGAACACGCCCATCTGACATTGTTCCACTTCAAACATCCGCGTGAGACCGAAGCGTGGTTGAAGTCGGTGGGCGCTTCAACGACGGAACCAGCCAATGAGTTGGAACAGGCTCAATAAGAACACACCAAGCATGAATGGTCCCCATTCTGAAGGGATTTGTCCGCGCAATGCCATGAGCA
This sequence comes from Anaerolineales bacterium, assembly GCA_023382575.1. Lineage (GTDB taxonomy): Bacteria > Chloroflexota > Anaerolineae > Anaerolineales > Villigracilaceae > Villigracilis. The sequence goes on along the minus strand of JAHDWC010000131.1, from coordinate 8,479 downwards.
GAGACGCGAGCAGCAATCCTGCCAAAGCCAGCAGGCTGATGCGCGCCAGATGACGACGTGTCATGGCTTTGATGTCATCACGCGGCAATGCGAATTTTAGTTTGCGTTGAAACTCGGTCAGGTTCCATGCAAAAAGAACGAAGATCATTCCACTGAACATCCAGCCGATGATGAAATTGAACCATAACCCAAAGATGGCGAAGGGAATCGCAAGCAACACCCCAAGGGTGGATACCCATCTCCATTTTTGCCAGATGGAAATCAGCCAGAAGATGCCGAAAGCGATCATCCAGCGCGAGACGACTATCAGCCCGATCTGAGCATATCCCCAGGCAAATGAACCGACGCCGATGACAAGGCTTGAAAACAACGCAGCGATGATCACAAGAGACTCCTTTGAAAAATAAATTTTATCATTGCCAGAAAACCTGCGTGATATACTTCCGCAAACGCCAAAGGTATGCTCAAGCGAATCGATGCCATTCTTAACGTCCGCCCGGAGGAACGCCGTCATGTATATCTCATGTTGGCGCAGTATTTTTTTATGGGCGCGGCGATGCTCTTCGCGCAAACCATCTCGATGCCGTTGTTTTTGGAATACTGGGATGCATCTGATATTCCTTTCACTTACATCGGCATTGCCGTTGTCGTTTCGCTCATCACCGTAGTTTTTCTAAAAATCTATGAGCGCATCTCGCTCGCGCGCTGGCTATGGCTGACTGTCCTTTTCATTACGGTCACTAACCTTGCCATCCGCGCCGGGCTTGCTGTTGCGCCGTCAAAATGGCTGGCGCTGCTGCTCCCCATCTGGACGCAAACTCTCATCAACCTGGCCGTGCTCGCCTTTTGGACTCTCGCTGCGGAAATCTTCGATGTACGGCAAGGCAAGCGCCTGTTCGGTTTACTTAACGCAGGTTCATGGCTTTCGTACGTCATCGCCGGTCCGTTCACCAGTACGCTAGTCACTTCGTTGGGGACCGAAAATCTTTACATCATCATCGCTGTTTGTTTGTTCATCGCGCTTCTCATCCAGGGCATCATCTTGCGTGGGATGAAAAAATCGCAGCCGCAAACACAACATTCCACGCCGCAAGAGCAACCTCCACTTGGCGCTTTATTCCGCAATCGTTACATCCTTCTGGTCTTCGCGCTTGCCGCCATTTGGCGCGTGGCATATTTTGTGATGGACGCCATCTTCTACAACATGACCGCCATCCAATATCCCAACACCGCAGACAGCGCCAGTTTCATCGGCGGGTTCTTCAGCATGGTCGGTCTGCTCGGCTTCGTCACCGATACATTTCTCACCGGAAGAATTATCAGCCGCTATGGACTCTGGGCGGGATTATTGACCACGCCACTGGCATTGATCCTCTCCATGAGCGGATTCGCTGGCGTGGGTTTCCTCGCTTCTTCCTGGACCTTGGGTCTGTTCTGGTTTGCCATAGCCGGGAAGTTCAACAATGAGGGACTCGGCTTCACCCTCGACCAATCCGCCTCTTCGATCCTTTACCAACCGATAGCGGATGCGCTGCGTCCGCGGGCACGCGCTATCGGCGAGGGAATCGTCCAACCAGCGGCGATTGGCATTGCAGGTCTGCTGCTCACTTTGCTCTCAAATATTCTGCATTTCGATGTGATTCAACTGGCGTTAGTCTATCTCGTCCTTGCTGCCCTCTGGCTGGGATTGAGCATCATCCTCGCGGGAGCCTATCCCAAACAACTGGTGGAAGCGATCCAAAAGCGGCGCTTCAAACGCGAGGAATTGATCAACGTGGAAGAGATCAATTCGCAGATCCTGTTCAAGAGTCTGAAAAGCCAGCACGAAGGGACTGTCATTTATTCGCTTGACTTGTTGGAGGAAATGAACCATCCGCGCCTGAAGAGTGAATTGATCAATCTGCTTGGTCACGCCTCGTCGAGTGTGCGACTGTCGGTGTTGGAAAAGATCGAACGTCTCAAGCCCGAAGCGGCGCGGGCAGAATTGCCAAATCAAATCGAGAAAGAGGAAGTTCCTCAAACACGCAGCGCAGCAGTGCAAGCTTTCTCTGCGCTGACGATGGAGGATGTCAACTCGATCCTCCCCTATCTCAACTCAGATAACTCTGCAGATACATTTGGCGCATTGGTGGGGCTGCTCAAATATGGCGGCGAACAGGGGATTGTCATTTCGCGGGAACGGCTCGAGAGACTTGCCGAAAATAAATTTCCAAAGAGCCGCTTCCTCGCGGCGCAAGCGCTTCGGCGTTTCGGCTCCTCTGGGTTTGAGAATGTGCTGGAAAGATTGATTGAGGATGAAGATGGTTTTGTCCGCAGGGAGGCATTGCTCGCAGCCGGAAAAACCCAAAGTGTGAACTTGCTCCCAAAGATTTTGGATGCGATAAAAGACAGGCACACACGGGCAGCGTCTGCCAAGGCGCTCGAAACAAGTGGCGAGATGGCATTGCCTTTCATCGAAAAAGGTCTTGCGGATGAAACGTTCCCGAAAGCAGCACGAGTTAAGTTGGCGTGTGTCTGCGGAAATATTCGCGGCGAGACGGCGATTCAAATCCTGCGTGGATATATCTCCGTCCACGAGAATGATTTGCGGACGGCGGCGCTATCCGCGCTGAGTGAATGCGCTTTCAGTGCAGGCAAGGCTCATGGGGCGATTCGGACTCAGGTCCAGAAAGAGGCGGCGGATGCCCGCTGGTTGTATTCCGCGCTGAGGGAAGTTGAATCCAATGTGGAAATGAATCTTCTGGCAGATGCCATCCGCATTGAACTTCATCATGTGCGGGATCGATTGTTTTATCTATTGTCGTTCATCCATGACCGTAAGGCGATCTTGGATGCGCGCCGAATCATTTTGCAAAAGAATCAGTTGAAACTGCCATATGCCATCGAGACGTTGGATACAACGTTGCCGCGTGACATGCGGGAAGTGTTGCTGCCATTAGCAGAAGAGTTGACCGGCAGCGAGGCGTGCAATCGGCTTGGGATTACAAATCAGGTCAGTGTGAGCGAGCTTGCCAGACAAGCACAAGGCTGGCTGGAGATTTGCGCGCGTGCGATGTTGGAGAAAGGGACAAGTGATATGCATTCGACGGTTGAAAAAGTTTTGATCTTGAAGTCGGTGAATTTGTTCAAGTCCACGCCGGATGATGCGCTGGCAGAATTAAGTGAAATCATCAGCGAGGTGGATGCGCCCGCTGGAATGGATATTGTAGAAAAAGGCGAAGCTGGCAGCAGTATGTTCATCATCGTCAGCGGAAGTGTAGCGGTGATGGATGGCTCACGCGTCGTCAATACGCTGGGCGAACGAGCGGTCTTTGGCGAGCTGGCATTGCTGGATACCGAGCCACGCAGTGCGACTATCCGCGCGATGGAGGATACGCTTCTCTTTCGGCTGGATCAAGAACCATTTTATGAGTTGATGTCTGACCGCATCGAAGTAGCCATGGGAACGATCCAGATGCTGGCGGGGAATCTGCGCGCGCGCGTACGGGAAGTCATGGAACTGCATGAGAAGATGGGAAACTCTGAATCGTGAGAAATATTGAAAATTGCTCAGGCGCTTTACATCCCAAAGCAATTGAAGGGTTGCGATTGTTTAATGCGGGCGAGTTCTTTGAAGCGCACGAGGAATTGGAAACAGCATGGCGGGAGGAAACCGATGAAATCCGCGACCTATATCGCGGTATCCTGCAAGTGGCTGTGACCTACCTGCACATCACACGCGGAAATTATGATGGCGCGGTCAAGGTGTATGGTCGCAGCCTGAAGTGGACGCGCGATTGGGGAGATGTCTGTCGGGGAATCAATGTCAAGAAATTCCGTGAAGATGCGGAAACCGTGATGAAAGAAGTGGAACGTCTGGGCAGAGAGCGCATCGCTGCATTTGACCTGAGCTTGTTTCAGCCCATTCAGTGGAATGAAAAACGCTTATGGCTTTGTGACCGCTGTGGCAGTGAGATGTACGAGAAGAATTGCAAGGTCACCTGCCCCAATTGCGGAAATCGTTTCGACTGTTCTGATCTGAATTTGTATTTTGATTAATCTGCATTAATCACTTCGCAGTAAGATTGAGTTATTCATATTCATCAGTCAGGATACATTATGCTCTTCCAAATTCCGCCCCCCACCCGCTTTGACCTGCGCTTCTCCGTCGCAGGTATCCCTGTCCGTGTCCATCCGCTGTTTTGGCTTATTGCCTTGTTGTTCGGTTCCAGTTCCAACAGTTTGGTGGGAATCGTATTCTGGATCGTGGCGATCTTTGTTTCCATTCTCGTCCACGAGTTGGGACATGCCTTAGCCTTCCGCCGCTACGGGCAGGATTCACATATCGTCCTGCACTTCACAGGCGGGCTGACTGTGCCGGAACCGGCCTCATGGGGGCTGGGATATACGCGTGCGAGTCTGACACCTAATCAGCAGATTGTGATTTCGTTGGCAGGTCCTTTTGCAGGTTTCCTGCTCGCGGCGTTGGTTCTGGCAGTCTCTTCAGCATTGGGTGGGACTATCATCTTCAGGACCATTCTCGGATTCATCCCGTTCCCGCTAGTCTATCTGCCCATTGGAGGCGGGGTTCTGAATTCGTTCATTCTGGCTTTGTTGTGGGTCAATATCTTCTGGGGGTTGGTCAACCTGATGCCTGTGTATCCGCTCGATGGTGGTCACGTGGCGCGGTATCTCCTCCTGCAACGTGACCCGTGGACTGGTCTGCGGACGTCACTCTGGCTCTCTGTCATCACGGGCGGCGTGTTAGCCGTCGGCGGATTGATCCTCTTGCAAAGTGTCTATATGGCGTTGATCTTTGGCATGTTGGCGTTTCAAAGTTTTCAAGCCTTGCAGGCGGCACGGCTATAGAAAACTCTCCACGTTTCCCCCAAGCGAACTTAGCCATTCATACGAATGGCTAACATGGTCAGGTCATCGGCGAGCGGATTGGTATCCACAAAATTATTAAGGCAATCCTCCACCGCGCGGATGACTTCATCAGCCGAGGTTGCCCGGAGAGACGTTAACACATTCACCAGGCGCGTCTCACCAAACAGGTCGCCATCCGGCGAGAAGGCTTCGGTCAAGCCATCGGTGTAAAGCAGAAGCGTATCTCCATGTTCGAGGGAAAGGACCTGCTCATGGATGGAGGGCTGTTCCATCACCCCTAACGCCACAGCCGTGCGCGTCAACCTTTCCAACATGCCATTCGACCTCGCCCAATACGGCGGATTATGCCCAGCATTGACATACGTGAATGTGCCGCGCATCAGATCCAACTCGCCATAGACGGCTGTGACGAACATTCCCTGTTGAGTATCTGGCAGCAGCAAATCGTTGACGCGTCGCAGCGCCGCCGCAGGAGATGCTGTCTCCAGCACCGCCGCGCGGACCAGAGTGCGGGTCAGCGCCATGAAGAGCGCCGCTGGCATGCCTTTGTCCGCCACATCTGCAATGAAAATTCCCAGCCGGTCATTCGGCAATTCGATCACATCGTAAAAATCGCCGCCTACCTGTCGCGCCGTCCGCCAGCGTGCCGCGATCTGCCAGTTTGGATGAGTCGGCAAAACGCTCGGGATGAAAGTCTGCTGAATTTGCCGCGCCAACTGCACTTCCGTTTCGAGGCGTTCACTCACCACCATTTCCTGTTGCAGCAAATCATTCTGGATCGCAAGCGCCGCCTGTTGCGCGATGCCATTGATAATCTCCAACCGGCGTGAACGGAAGCGCCGGGCATTCTCACCTTCTTCGATCAGCATAACGCCAAAGATATCGCTCTTGATGGCAAGCGGAACCGCGATCAGCAGACGTTCATCTGACATGATCTCCGCCTCACTCCAGACTTCGGGCTGAATCGCCAACCACGAAAGTGGTGTCGCCTCAGCCGTGAGCGGATTCGTAATGAGCGTATTTCGCTCCATCGCCACATCGAGGAACGGGAAAATCCCCAGCGGAAGTTCCTGCTCCGTCATAAAGGCTTCCTCTTCTTCCGAGAAGCCATATTCCTGCGACGCAGTAAACGACATGCGTTCAGAATCCCAACGATACAAAGCCGCGCGCTTCACACCCACCAAGATCGGCATGATACGGATGATGGAGCTGAGGATTTCATCGAGGTCACTCAAACTGACCACAGCTTGCGCCACCTGCAACAAGGCAGCCGATGCGTAAGCTTGTTCCTGCGCAGAATCAAAGAGACGTGCATTCTCAATAGCGACGGCTGCATAGTTTGCAAAGGTCGCCGTGATGGCCTGCGCCTCATGACCATATCGTCCCGGAGCGTGATGCGCGAGTGTTAGCAATCCCAGTGGACGGTCTCCCACACGCAGAGGCGCCACCAGCGATGAATATCCCTGGTCATATCCCGCCGTGATGCCGCCGGGCCACATGGGGTCTTCCGGCTTGCGGATGATGGGCACGTCAGACATCAAGGCTTCCGCCATCGAGTAGGTGGCTGCGGGGTTGGCAATACAGGTAGTTTCAAGTTGAGCCGCATCAATACCATGCACAGCCGAAATGCAAAGATCATTATCTTCCAAAAGCCAAATGGCAGAAATATCGACCGGCAGGTTGCGATCCAACTCCGACAAAATGGTGGCGAGGACTTCCTCCACGCCGACATTGCTGGAGACCAAACCTGCCACTTCACGCAAACTGTCTGCGATTTGACGTCGCCATTGCTCAGAGCGATACAGGTCTGCATTGCGAATCGCCGCCGCCATCGTATCCGCCACGGCTTCGAACATGATGCTATCTTCTTCAGTGAAGGCGTTGGGCTTATCAGATTGAATATCCAATAATCCCACAACGCGCTCATTGAAAATCAACGGTACACACAATTCAGATTTTGTATTTTTCGGTGGCAGCGGCGAAGGGACATAACGCTCGTCCTTTGTCACGTCATTGGCAAGCACGGTCTTGCCGTTGCGCGCCACCCAGGGCATGATGCCCAGCCCCTCATCGAGCGGGATGGTATAACCTTCTAGTTTCTTGCTGCGCCTCCCACTACCCGCTTCATAAGCAATGATGCGACGGTTGGGATGAACCGTAAAGAGGGAGACATACGGGTAGCCAAATTTTTCATGGATGAGATTGGCGGCGTCCCGCATGATCTGCGAAAGATCGAGCGTGGAAGTGACGCTCTTGCTTACTTCAGACACCAATGTAAGCTGGTCGGCACGACGGCGCAACCCGCTATACAAACGAGCACTTTCCACGGCGCGCGCGACGTTATCCGCAAGGGCATGCAAAATGAGCAGGTCGTTTGGATGGAAGGCGCGCAGTTGATTGCTCTGCACGTCCATCACGCCTAATACGCGATCTTCGATCTTGAGCGGAATGACAACTTCCGATCGGGTTTCAGGCAAACTATCGATGAAGCGGAAGCGTGGGTCAGCTTGCACATCGTCACAGACGATCTCTTTGCCGGTGAAAGCCGCCTGCCCGATCAGACCTTGTCCCAATTCCACTTCCAACGCCATGGAGGCTTTCTTCCGTCCTTTGCGCGGAGCGATGGCACTGGAGCGGAATCGCAGCGCATTAGAGAGCGGCTCCAACGTAAAGATGGCAACATAATAAAAGTTGAAGGTTTTTTGAATGAGTTTGGTGACGCGCGCCGCAAGCGCATCAAGATCGAGCACGTTGGCGATCTGTGCGCTAACTTCACGGACGAGGTTTAACTGTCGCAGGCGGAACTGCTCCACTTCGGCGCGATGCGAAGCGATCAGACTGACAGAGACGATCTGCGCCAAACCTTGCAACAGGTTCAATTCATCGGCTGAGAATCTTGGTCCCTTGGGGCGGGTGACTTGAAGTGCTCCCAGCGTAATCCCCCGATCTTCGAGCGGCACTGCGACAAAGGTCGAGCGTGAGGCGGTGGTTTTTGTCTTTCCATTCGTGGTGATGAGCTTGCCCGCTTTGACGGCGTTCTTCATTCCGTCAAGAGTAGGTTGAGACGGGAAGATGTGAATATCTTCCCAGTCTGGCAGGCGGAAGATGCTTTCTTGCAGCCAAACCTCCACCGAGCCGTCAATCAGGCGGCTGGTCATGGCGATGATGCGGTCACGCTGCGCGCTAAGAGATTCTTCGCTCCGCAGTTGTTCGCCGAGGCTGGCGAGTTGGAGCCAGTCCCATGAAGTCCGGGTGGCAGCGGACATGGGTTAGTCTCTCCGTTTGGTCATGACCAGGAGGTTACCAGAGCGGGAATTCGATTCATACCGAACAGTATCCATGAGTTTGCGCATGAGATAGATGCCGAGTCCGCCCACCTGACGGCTGGTTAAATCTGCTGAGAGGTTGGGGTCTTTGACACCGGATGGGTCGAAGGATTTCCCCCGGTCACGCAGGACGATGACGATCTCATCCCCTTTCATATCACAAGCCAGGTCGAGAGTTGCGTCGGTCTCCCCTTCGTAGGCATGTTCGATGATGTTGGATGCGGCTTCGTCGGCGGCGAGTTGAAGCGAGTAGATCATTTTCTCTGAAAAGCCGCCTTCACGAG
>JAHDWC010000130.1:1309-12436 GCA_023382575.1 Anaerolineales bacterium | reverse complement strand
TTGGTAAATACGAATCCGGCATCACTGCCCTGAACGAAGTTACTCAAGTGATGCAAGACCAAATCCATCAGACGACCGACATCACCGAGAAACAATTACAGGAGATGATGAACGTCGTCCATGAATGGATGATCTCGTATCAACGCATCATGGGACACGGCAAGAAAACCACGACAGCCAAGAAATAGTTTCGTAAAAGTGGAAGTCGAAAGATTTCCACTTTTTATTTTCGCAGACTGCCTCCAAAGTATGGTTAAATTAAACGCATGAGAGTTATCGGCACAGCAGGTCACGTGGACCACGGCAAGTCCACGCTCATCGAAGCCATCACCGGCACACATCCCGACCGCCTCAAGGAAGAGAAAGCCCGCGAGATGACCATCGAGCTTGGCTTTGGTTGGCTGACCCTTCCCAATGGCGAAGAGGTTGGCATTGTGGATGTCCCGGGTCATCGCGACTTCATCGAAAACATGCTCTCCGGCATCGGGGGGATCGATGCGGCCTTACTCGTCATCGCCGCCGATGAAGGCGTCATGCCGCAGACGAAGGAACACCTCGCCATTTTGGATCTGTTGCAAATCCCCGCTGGGCTGATCGTGTTGACCAAGACCGACCTCGCCTCCGACTCAGGATGGCTTGACCTCGTTGAGACAGATGTCCGCACCGTTGTCAGCGGAACCGTGCTAAAAGACACCCCCATCCTGCGCGTCTCAGCGCGGAATGGGACTGGGATAAAAGAATTAATTTCCGCCATCGAAAAGTTATTGCAGGAAAAACCAGCCCGTCCCGATTTGAATCGTCCACGCCTGCCGATAGACCGCGTCTTCACCATCAGCGGATTCGGAACCGTCGTCACTGGCACATTGAGCGATGGGCATATCTCCATCGGCGACGAAGTGGAAATTCTGCCGAACGGACTGAAAGGTAGAATCCGTGGGCTGCAAACACACAAACGAAAAGAAGAGCGCGCTGTACCCGGCTCGCGGACGGCGGTCAACATCTCAGGCGTGGATACTGAGCAAGTCCGTCGCGGCGACGTGCTGACATCCCCCGGCCAATATCAGGCGACACGCCGCATCGACGTACACTTCCGCGCGCTCAAAGACATGAGCAAAACCATTCAGCACAACGACGAAGTGAAATTCTTCGTCGGCGCGAGTGAGACGATGGCAACTGCCCGTTTGCTCGGTATGGAAGAACTTGGCGCAGGCGAAGAAGGCTGGCTGCAACTCGAATTGCGTGAGCCGCTCGTCGCCGTGCGCGGTGACCGTTATATCCTGCGGCGGCCCTCTCCCAGTGAAACGCTCGGCGGCGGCGTAGTCGTGGATCATCAGCCCAAAGGACGGCATAAACGCTTTGACACCGATGTGCTCAAATCGTTGGAATCGCTTGCTCAAGGCTCGCCCGCAGATATTCTGCTCGAAGCTGCAATGGCGCTTCAGGCGGCTTCTCTCAAAGAGATGATCGCAAAATCGCGGTTGGAATCGACGATTGCAGAATCGGCATTGCAGGAATTACTTGCAACTGGTCAGATCGTTTTGTTGGAAGGAGATGCATCAAATACTGACTCTTTGGCAATTGCCCTGCCCCACTGGAATACTTTGCAGGAGAAAATCCTGCAACTGGTCGAGGCACATCACAAGCAATATCCGCTGCGGAGAGGGATTCCGCGCGAAGAGTTGAAAAGCAAATTAAAACTTGCGCTAAAGGTTTTCAATGCAGTTTTATCTCTGCTGGTGGCGCGCCACGCGTTGCTTGACCAACGCGGAGCGGTCTCCAAACTGGGACATGAGATTCGCTTCAATGAGCAGCAACAGATCAAGGTCCAGACCTTGATGCGAAAATTCGAGGCGAATCCGTATGCCACGCCCAGTCTCAAAGATTGTCAGGCGGAGGCGGGCGAGGAAGTCGTCAATGCGTTGATCGAATCCGGCGAATTAACTTCGGTCTCGGCGGATGTTATCTTCCGCAAAAAGGATTATGATGAAATGGTGGAGCGGATCCGAACCGCTCTGCGCCAACATGGACAGATCACACTGGCAGAAGTGCGCGACCTGTTGGGGACAACGCGAAAATATGTGCAAGCTTTATTGGAACATCTGGATGGAATTGGAGTGACCGTACGCGACGGCGACGCGCGGAAATTACGAAAGTGATGAGCGCATGCAGATTTTTTTGAAAGAAATCTTCAAGCCACCCCTGTTTGAAAAAGAAGAAGAGGCTCATCAGGCATATCTTCTGAATATCATCCTATGGGGCTTGATCTTCGTGCCCATTCCATATGTGTTGTATTATGTCATTGTCGCACCGCAAATTGCCGGGCGGGCTTTGATTCAAGGGGCGGTCAGTGAAACCATACATATCACCCTGCTGATCTTGTTGAAACAAGGCAAAGTAAAACTTGTTTCGTATTTACAGGTCATCACGCTCTGGTTTTTCTTCACTTTTTCCGCGTTCTCTGGAGACGGCGTACACGGTGAATCATATTTATTGGGATATTCGCTCGCCATCGTCATTGCGGGACTTTTATTGGGCGGGCGCGTGGCATTCGCAACAGCCGCCGCCTCGCTTCTTTCTGGACTGGTGATGGTGGTCAGCGAAAACAGCGGATTCATCGTTCCGGCCATCCGCCCGCCATTTGGAATTTGGGTCGTCAGCCTAGCGATCTTCCCAATGGGAGCGATTCTGCAATATCTTGCCACGCGGACCGTCGCTCGCGCACTCGAGCGTGCCCGCGTCAGTGAAGAACGCTATCGCTTGATCTCCGACGTGAGTTTGGATTACACCTTTGAAACCCGCATCGACAAAAATGGCGATGCAACCCTCGTCTGGGTTGGCGGCGCGTTTGAAGAAATGACCGGATATACGCTCGAAGAATACATCGCCACGGGCGGTTGGGCGGCTCATATCCATCCCGACGACGTCGAAAAAGATGCGGCCGACATGCAGAAGCTCCACAGCAATCAGGAAGTGGTCAACACGGAGATCCGCTCGCTCAAAAAGAATGGAGAGGTTCACTGGGAGCGCACATTCGCCTATCCGATCTGGAGTGAGGAAGAGAATCGCCTCATGGGGATTTTAGGTGCTGTACAAGACATCACCGCCCAAAAGAAGGCGGAAGAACGTCTCATGGAAACCACACTTCAGCAATCCGCCATTTTGGATAATATCCCAGACATGGCATGGTTAAAGGATGTGAACAGTCGTTACATTGCCGTCAATGAACAATTTCTAAAGATCAGCGGCTGTAAGTTGGAAGATGTCATCGGCAAGACGGATTACGACGTCTGGGACAAACAATATGCGGAGAAATACCGCCGCGACGACCAGGAGGTCATCCACACAGGGATGCGCCGACAGGTGGAGGAACTTCAAGAAGACCGCAATGGCAGGGAATATTGGGTGGAAACCATCAAGACGCCCATCCGCAATGCGCAAGGGGAAGTCATCGGCACGACGGGCATCGCGCGCGAAATCACCGAGCGAAAAAAAGCCGAATTCGAACGCGAACGTTTGATCGCGGAGCTCGAAGCGAAAAATGCTGAGTTGGAGCGCTTCACCTACACGGTTTCACATGACTTAAAATCACCGCTGGTGACCATCACTGGCTTTCTCAGTTATCTTGAAAAGGATGCCCGCTCTGGAGATTACGACAAACTAAAGAAAGACCTCGACCGCATCCATCAGGCAGCGGACAAGATGCAAGCTTTGCTGAAAGACCTGCTGGAACTCTCGCGCATCGGACGGATCGTCAACGAACCTGAGGAAGTTAGTTTTGGCGACATCGTCCGCGAGGCGCTGGCATTGACCGAAGGACAGGTCAGCAAACGGGGAGTCCGCATTGAATTCGTGGACGAGGGGCATAAACTGTATGGCGATCGGATGCGCCTGATCGAAGTGATGCAAAACCTGATCGACAATGCCGTCAAATTCATGGGCGACCAGCCCGAGCCGCGTATCCGCATTGGGACAGTGACAGACATGCAAACTGAAACTGCGTTCTTCGTTCAGGATAATGGCATCGGCATCGACCCGCAATACAGCGAACGCATCTTTGGATTGTTCAATAAACTCGACGCAAACACGCAAGGTTCCGGCGTTGGTCTGACGCTGGTGAAGCGCATCATCGAAATCCATGGAGGCAAGGTTTGGGTCGAGTCACAACCCGGCAATGGCGCGACGTTTTACGTCAACCTGCCACCAGCCGATAAAAAATGAAACCACATCGAACACAATAGAATAGGAGAATCCATGTGTGGAAGATTTACTCTTACCATTGACCCCGCCGACTTGAAAGAAGCCTTCGCAAACTACGAATTCCCGTCGCAGTTCGCGCCGCGTTTCAACATCGCCCCCACGCAGCCCGTGCTCGCCATCCCAAACGATGCGAAGAACAAAGCTGATTTCTTTCTATGGGGCTTGATTCCCTCGTGGTCAAAAGACCCATCCATCGGCAACAAACTCATCAACGCACGTGGCGAAACCATTGCCGAAAAACCATCCTTCCGCGGTGGTTTCAAATATAAACGCTGCCTCATCCCTGCCGATGGTTTTTACGAATGGAAAGCCAATCAGGGTGAAAAAACAAAAACACCTTATTTCATCCACATGAAAGACCGTAAGCCGTTTGCCTTCGCAGGTCTATGGGATGAATGGCAATCGCCTGACGGCGACGCGATCCGCACCTGCACCATCATCACCACCGAACCCAATGAATTGATGTCAGCGTTGCATAACCGCATGCCCGTCATCCTCGACCCCAAGGATTATGAGCGCTGGCTCGACCCTGCGCCTCAGACTCCCGATAAGCTGCTCCACCTCATCAAGCCCTTCCCCGCTGACAATATGTCCGCGTACCCCGTCTCGACGATGGTCAACAAACCCGGCAACGACCGTCCCGAACTGGTTGTCCCCATCTAACCCTCATCGGAAAAGCTCACATCGAAAATAAAAATGCAAAACCTAAAAGTCTGGCTCACCAGCCGCTTTCCCGCGCTAGCCTCACGGGATTATGTTCTCTTCGTCATCGGTCAATTCGTCTCCGTCATCGGCACGTGGATGCAAGCTACTGCCCTGCCGTATCTTGCGTATCGTATCTCGGGGCGTCCGCTTGACTTGGGGTTGATCGGCTTCTCAAATACTTTGCCTACGCTGCTTTTCGCGCTTCCGGCTGGCGTGTTCGTCGAGCGCATGGACAAGCGCAAGACGGTTATCATCCTGCAAGCCGTCATGTCCATTCAAGCCTTCGGCTTGGCGTTTTTGACCTTCACCGGTCAATTGCAAATCTGGCATATTGTCATGTTGGCGTTTGTGTACGGTTCCGCCGTCGCCGTGGAAGTGACAGCTCGTCAGGCGATGTTGATCGAACTGGCTGGCAAGGAAGCTTTGCCTAGCGCCATCGCCTTGCAGACAACCGCTTTCAATTTGGGACGAATCCTCGGTCCGCTGTTGGCGGCGTGGTTGATCGCAATCACAGAGACCGAAGGGACTGTCTTTTTAGTGAATGGCATCAGCTTTATCTTTGTCATCACAGGGTTGTTCTTTGCCCGCACCCGTTACAAGGTCGAGAATGAAGCGGTCAAGTCACAGGGATGGAGTCAGGATTTCAAGGAAGGTCTGTCGTACATCCGCTCGAATGCGATTGTGATGTCGGCTATTTTGATGTCGTCATTGCTGGGTTTCTTTGGTATTCCGCTGCTGCAACAGATTCCCGCCATTGCGCGTGACATCCTCCAGCCTGTGTTGACCTCTGAAACCCTGATTGCAACGCGTACCAGCAATATGTACACGGCACAAGGCTTCGGCGCAGTGACAGCGGCGTTTATGATGGCCTATCTCGCCGCGACGGATAAAGGCAAGTCTCTGCTTTGGGGACAAATCCTCTTTGTCATTCCGGTCATCATTCTGGGTTTCACGAACAGCACCTATCTTGCCTTGCTTCTGTTGATATTCATCGGTTGGGGGACGGTGGTGCAGTTGGTAAGCATGAACACGACCATTCAAATACGCGTGCCAAACGAATTGCGCGGACGGGTCTTTAGCATCTATTTTTGGGCGCTGCAAGGCGTCGCTCCGTTTGGGAGCATTCTGGTGGGTTGGGTCGCCCAAGGCTGGGACGTGCAAACCGCCATTGTCCTCGGTGGGACGACCTGCCTGATCGGAATTGTGCTTGTCCGCCTGTTATTTCGGCAAAAAACGGCAATTTCGGCTTAATCCAGATTAAGTGTTTGTCCGCTCCAACTTGACGCTGATTTTTTGCCCATGTTATGATGAATCCCATGCAAAACAACTTCAAAGAAGATGCCCCAAATCAAGGGGAAAAATCGTCTACAAAATCAAACGACACGCCCGCTCAACAACGCGGACTTTTCTCCAATTGGCTCAACAGCCTTGTGGAAATGGGGTTGGGCGAGCCACTCGTACGCATCAGCACGAACGTTTTTACTGTCCTTGCCATTGTGGCTGTCATCATGCTGACGCAGTCTTTTTACAATCAGCGGCAGCCAACGCCGGATGAAACCGAATCCGCTGCTGGTTCAGAAGGAAGCGAAGCTCTGAGTGTAAATTCCGCGCCCGTAGCAGACGCGTCGATTATGGATGGCATCTCTCGTTCGGCGCAGATACATACCAATATCCCCTCCCGCCCGCGTCAGGAATTGTCCACATACACAGTGCAAGATGGCGATACGGTTTTTGGCATCGCTGAAAAATTCGGGCTGGAGCCGCAGACGATCTTATGGGCGAATTACAATGTTTTGCTGGATGACCCGCACTCACTGCAACCCGGTCAGGAGTTGAACATCCTTCCGGTGAATGGCGTATATTGGGAATGGCTCGGCGGTATTCCCTTTGGCGAGTGGGCTGAGTTTTACGGTGTGACCGCGGCGGATATTATTGAATATCCTGGCAACAACATCGACCCGAATACGGTCGGCGATTATAACAATGCAAACATCAAAACTGGCACATGGTTGATCATCCCCGGCGGGAAACGAGACTTTGTAAGTTGGAGTGCTCCGCTGGGTGTGACGCGCGAAAACCCCGCTTCGGCACGCGTACTGGGAGCGGGCGCCTGTGACCCGGTCAGTGGTGGCGCTGTGGGCTATGGCTACTTCATCTACCCGACCAATAAGCATTATCTCTCCGGTTTTGACTTTTCGCCGCAGACCAATCACAACGGCTTGGACTTTGCCGGAAATACAGGCGAAGCGGTGTACGCGTCTGATGCGGGTGTGATCGTGTATGCCGGTTGGAACGATTATGGCTACGGCAACATGATCATGGTCGATCATGGCAATGGCTTCCAAACTTTGTATGCGCATTTGAGCGCCTTGAATGTCGGCTGCGGACAAAGTGTTGGTCAGGGTGAAGTCATCGGTGCGGTTGGCTCTACAGGACGATCCTCTGGTTCACATTTGCATTTCGAGTTGATGGCAGGGATGAAGGTCAACCCGTGGGATTATTTACCCCCGCCCTAATCCTTGTCAAAGCGGCGAGGCTATACTATAATCCCGCTCGCTTGATCGGGCGCATAGCTCAGTTGGTTAGAGCGCTACTATCACACAGTAGAGGTCCGGGGTTCGAGTCCCTGTGCGCCCACAGACACCATCTCTTTTGAGGTGGTGTTTTTTATAGGTCGTGGTTTTCCATCGAGGGACGTTGTGAGTCCCTATGCGCCCATACAATTCTCTTTATAAAAATACTATCAGAATCTCTCAGAGATGGGTTGGAATCGGGCGGTCTCCCTTATAATTATCTCGTATGACGACACGAACCAATGAAACTTGGCTGGCTGACTTGCGAGAAAAGGGTCCGCGCCATGATGAAGCATTAGACGACTTACGAGCCATCGTCCAGAAAGGGCTTCCCTATGCCCTTTCGCGCTGGCTTTCCTCCGACGATCCACTCTTCCAGCCTTTGGTGGAAGAGGTGACGCAGGAGACCCTTCTGCGCGTACTCGACCAGCTTGAAACCTTTGAGGGACGCAGCCTGTTCACCACCTGGGTCCATAAGATTGCCATCCGCATCGCGCTGACTGAACTTCGCCGCAAACGCTGGCGTGACGCTTCGCTCGATGAATTGACTGAAAACGAGGATGCGCCTCCGCCCCCCGGACTGCTGGCTGACCCGCAAGCCTCTCCTGAAACTTCCGCAGAACGCAAGGACATGCTCAGTCGCGTCCGCCGGATTTTGGAGGAGGAACTGACCCCAAAACAGCGCGAAGCGCTCGTCCTCCTTGGGCTGCAAGATGTCCCCATGGAAGAAGCGGCGAAGCGGATGAAGACCAACCGCAATGCCCTGTACAAACTCCTACACGATGCCCGCCTGCGCCTCAAGAAGCGCCTCTCGCTCGAAGACCTGACCCCGCAGGATGTGTTAACAGCCTTCGAGGCAAAGTAAGATTAATATTTGGTTAATCGTCTCAACCCTAGAATGAATATCAAAAAATTGTTCCAGCAGATACAAAACCGCTTCAAACCTCAGCCAGAGTTGACGGATGAAGTCGTCTTGAAATTCCTCAACGTGCTCGAACAGGCGCGCGCTGAAGAATTATCTTGTACAGACATGTACGCCCGACTGGATGAGTTCGTGGAGAACGAGATGAAAGGCATCGACCCGGAGCAGATCACTCCCTTGCTCGAGGAACATCTCGATATTTGCAACGAATGTTGCGAGGAGTATGAAGCGTTATTGGCGGTGGTGGAAAACACCAAAGAAGGATAAACAGAACGACGGGCTATGCCCGTCGCTTTTTTATTCGTGGAACAATTTTTCGCCTGCGCGGATCGCCACCTTGAGGCGATTCTCCGCCGGGGTGATCGGACAGGACCACATCTCGTTGTAGGCACAGTATGGGTTGTAGGCGTAATTGAAGTCAATGATGAAGCGCCCGCCCGGCAAAGGCTCCGGCTCGAGATAGCGCCCGGCAGGATAGGTTTCTTTTCCAGCCAATGAATCCACAAATGGCAAAAAGAAGCCATGCTGACTACGATAAATGGTCAATTGGGCATCCTGTCCATCCACTGGGAACTTAAATGTGCCAAACCGTTCATAAGTTTGTACATCACCGGTAGAGGTTTGCATTTCGAAGCGCGGCTTTTCGGGAATTTCCTCCACCACCACTTCGAGACGCAGGGAGTCATTTTCGGGAAAATACGCCAACCCCTTAAAATCTGCACGCTGTTCAGATGTCAGCGGACTTTGCGGATGCCCGCCAAAGAACGCATCCTTTTCAGCGCGAAACGAATCCAATTCTGTCATGGTTCCTCCAAATCAAGTCTGTGGATTAGACAGGAACATGGGTTGAATTCTTACGAAAACATGACAAAATACAAACCCCTTGCCAATTCACTAGCTTTATGCTATTTTTAGCAAGAAGGAATCTAATGCCTACTATACAAAAGACGGTCATGATCATCGAAGATGAGGCGGATGCCGCAGAACTCTTTGCAGAGATGATGCGCGTCAACGGCTTTCGGGTCATCAAGATGTTTTCCAGCGCGCCGGCCATCCCGATCATTGCACAGGAAAAACCCGACCTCATCCTTCTCGACATCATGATGCCCGATATTTCAGGGTTGGAAGTTTTACGATACATGCGCCGCGAACCCGATCTGGCGAAGATCCCCGTCATTGTGGTCTCTGCCAAGAGCATGCCCGGTGACATCAAGATCGGACTTGAAGCGGGTGCATCCATGTATCTCACCAAACCCGTCGGGTTTCAAGACCTCAAACAGGCTGTGGAAAAAGTATTGAGCGCCGATCACACTGCATGAATCAAATCCGCGTCTTCATCGCCGTCGACCTGCCCCCCGCCATTCAGGAATCAGTCGAAAAACAAACCGCCTCCCTGCGCCGCAAATTGGGCGATGACCTTATCCGCTGGGTCCCTGCGAAAAACATGCACCTGACGTTAAAATTCATTGGGAATATTGCCGCGTCGCATCTGGACTTCCTCAAGCAGATGCTGATCCAGTCAGTGAATTCTCAGCGACAGTTTGACTTACAGATTGGCGGCATCGGCTCCTTCCCGAATCTGAAGCGTCCACGTGTGCTTTGGGTTGGAATCCACGCTCCAGCAGATTTAACTTCCTTGCAAAAGAACGTGGAGGCGGGCGCTGTCCGGCTGGGATATGAAAAAGAGGAACGAGGCTTTTCTCCCCATCTCACACTGGGACGTGTACGCCAGAACGTCAGCGCAGCAGATTTGCAAAGAATCCGCTCGGCGTTGGAAAATACCCAGATCGGCAGAATCGGCACCGCCACGATCGAGGCGGTCCATCTATACAAAAGTGACCTGCACACGGATGGGTCTATTTATACAAAACTTCTTTCCGTTCCGCTTGGGAACACCGATCGATAAATTTATTCATTAAGAACTGAGGTGAATTCTGAACACGCTTGACCTTGCCCGCGAAATCGTCAACTCTCTGGAAGATAAAAAGGGAGAAGATATCGTCCTGCTCGACCTGAAAGGCATCGCATCTTTTACCGATTATTTTGTCATCTGCACCGGCACCAGCGACCGCATGCTCGATGCGCTCGCCAATTCTGCCATTGACGATGTCCGCAAGAAATTCAAGAAGAAAGCCAAGAAACAAGGCAACTCGCGCGACGGCTGGGTGGTCGTGGATTATGGCGATGTTGTCGTCCATCTCTTTTCTCCCGACCAGCGTGACTTCTACGCCATTGAAGAGCTCTGGGAGGATGGGAAAGTCCTGCTACGCCTGAAATAAAAAAGTCCGCAGGGTTTGACCTGCGGACTTTTTATTATTCATTGTGTTCGTAATGATTGGTGAGGGTGTAGGTGATGTAATTCATCCACAACGGCTGGACGATTTCCCATTCATAATCATGGGAGGAAAAAGTCTGTATGACCATCCGCCCACCAAGACAAACCGCCAAAACGCCATAATCTGATTTGCGGCTGGCGTGCAATCCCCCAACCAACACCGCGTCACCGCCTGAGCCTAATTCCAGCAAATCACCCGCATCCGTGAACCAGATCGGGTAGGGATAGGATGGGGCTTGTACCGTGTTTGGCGTGGAAAGCAGCGGATGAGATTGGTCCAACCAGTAGATGGAATAATCAAAGGGATCGTACTCATATTCACGGATCCAATTGCG
>JAHDWC010000130.1:0-1299 GCA_023382575.1 Anaerolineales bacterium | reverse complement strand
ACGCCGCATTGACTCAATATGGGAGCGATCCTGCCATTGGCGATCTTGTCCAAATGCCAGGCTTCGATGATAACCGCGCCGCCATTGTCTATATGATCATACATCATCTCGAACATCTCCCCACTGAATCCAGACCTTACTTCCGAGGCGACAATGATCAGGTCCCATTGAGTGGCGGAGTTGGCGTGTTGCTTGAACGTCCCCAATGCATCCCCCACGTTGACAATTTTTCCACCAGAGAAACTCATCGCGCTGATGGTGCGTTCCACCATCGGCAGTTGACTGGGATATCCCACCATATCTTCATAAATCAAAATATTTGACCCCTTGATAAGTTCGTGCATGTCGACAGTCGTTGCCGCAGGTACCGTGGATGTAGCCGCTTCTGTCACAAGCGGCGCTGGAAGTGTGTAGGTCGGATAGGGAGTGTACGTTGCAGCAGGCGGAGGAATGGTGGGCGCCAACAGGGTCGCCTGTTGATTTGCCAGGCTGGTCTGCTGGATGGCTAACGCCACCCGGGTTTCTTCGAGGCTGGGGTCAGTGCCGGTCGAGCCGGGGATGCTGCAGGCAAGCGCCGCAGAGATCAACACCAATAAAGCTGTAAGCCATTTTGAACGTTTCATGTTGACAGCTCCTCTTCATGTTGTCGATGTACCCCCATCTACAATTTCATTATACAACTTTCGTCATGCACAAATCTTGCAGGAATGTGAAATAAAAACATCCCACAGAATGTCTGCGGGATGCTTAGCCTGTATGGCAGATATTTACTTCTCGAACACCCATGCATCGATGGCACGCTTCCAATCGACGAGTTCTTCGGCTTTGAACCACAACGCCACTTCGCGCTCACCGGTTTCAGGCTTGTCTGAAGCGTGGATGAGATTGCGTCCCACTTCAAGGGCGAAGTCGTGACGGATGGTTCCCGGCGCGGATTCGACCGGCTTGGTCGAGCCCACCGTCTGGCGGACAGCCGCCACAGCATTGGGACCTTCCCAAACCATCGCCATCACCGGCGCAGACGTAATATAGGAGATCAAGCCATCGTAAAAAGGCTTGCCTTTGTGTTCAGCATAGTGCTGTTCCGCCAGCGCTTGGCTGACCTGAATGAATTTCGCGCCGACAAGGCGCAGTCCGCGGCGTTCGAAGCGCGAGATCACTTCACCGATCAAGCCGCGCTGAACACCATCGGGTTTTACTAATACGAGCGTTCTTTCCACGGAGTTCCTCCAAAAAATTTTTATTACCCAAAGGGCATGGGACAAAATCTGACAGGTCGTTGGGACCTGTCAGATTTGT
>JAHDWC010000129.1 GCA_023382575.1 Anaerolineales bacterium | reverse complement strand
GGGGCAGATCGCCAACGAGCATGGACTGAAATTCCACATTGATGGTGCTCGCATTTTCAATGCTGCCGCTACCTTGGATGTGGATGTGAAGCAATTGGTCGCGCCTGCAGATTCGGTCATGTTTTGTTTAAGCAAGGGCTTGGTCGCCCCAGTTGGGTCGATGTTGGTTGGGTCGCAGGAATTCATTGCGCGGGCGCATCGTCTACGGAAGATGCTGGGTGGGGGGATGCGTCAAGTTGGCGTGGTGGCTGCGGCGGGACTCCTCTCGTTGGAGAATATGACAGGACGCCTTAAGCAGGATCATGTTCGGGCGAAGATTCTCTTTGAAGGCTTGAAGCAAATTCCCGGCTTAAGACTCGAGGCGGAGCCTTCTTCCAACATGGTGTATTTCGACTTGGAAGATCAAATCAAGTTGACGGAGAATCAGATCATCGCGGAAATGAAGAAACATGGCGTGCTGGTGGATTGGTCTGCGCCGCGCCAATTCCGTTTGGTGACGCATTATTGGGTGGATGATGCCGGGGTGGAGAAAACTGTGCAGGCGTTTCGTACCATATTGAAATAAAAAAGAGCGCGGGCACTCCGCGCTCTTTTGATTCTATTCTGTTAGTACCAGGGCGGTTTCGTCTTCAGCGGCCATTCTTTCAAAAGCGTCGACGATATACGGGTCGAACAAAATGCCAGCTTCTTCGCGCAGATAGTGAATCGCCTCGGGGATGCTGATCTTTTTTCGATAGGGACGATTACTTGTCAGCGCATCAAAGGCGTCGACCACGGCAAACAAGCGCGCCAATAAGGGAATCTCTTCGCCTTTCAAACCGGATGGATAGCCGGTTCCGTTCCAGCGTTCTTGATGGTGGCGGATGATCGGAATGGTGTCCTGCAAAAATGGGATGCCTTCGACGATCCGCGCACCAATATCAGGATGTTGTTTCATCAACAGCCATTCCTGGTCATTTAGCGGACCCGGCTTGTGCAAGATCGAGTCGCTGATGCCGATCTTGCCAATGTCATGCAGGATCGAGCCGCGCTCCAAAACTTTCAATTGATCGCTGGTGAAACCGAGCGCCTTGCCAAGTTTGACGGACAGATGACTCACGCGCAGGGAATGACCTTCCGTTTCACGGTCTCGCGCGTCAAGAGCGGAAACGAGTGAGGCGAGCGTTTGGTCGTAGGTGGTTTCCAATTTGTCGTACGCGGCTTTGATCTCCACGGCTTGGCGGCGTGATTCCGCCAGAAGCAGGGAACGCTCGAGCGCAATGGCGGCTTGGCTTACCAGAGCTTGCAGAGCTTGCATGTCATTGGGGTTTGGCGAAGTTTTGTGACCGGGCTCATCGGGGATGTCCATCCAGACCGCGCCATACTTGCGGATGGGGGTTTGGATCGGCACGCAGGTCCGCATCATTGATTGACCCTGCGAGAAGTAGATCAACTGCCCGGAGTTCATCGCATCTTTGAGAAGGCTCATGGGATGACTGAGTTCGCTCACTTCACCCACGGCGTTGATTTTCACCTCGGCGGAAATGCTGTCATCCGAGTTGAATAGTACGATGCCAGTCGAAGAGCTGCGCGTGAGTTTGTGAGCCGTTTGGGCAATGTCGGATGCGGCACTTTCCAAATTTTCGGCGAGGATGATCTGATTGCTAAGTCGATACAGCAACGAGGTAATGCGAAGCGAAGAACGCAGTTCCTGTTGCAGCCAGGTGCTTTCAAAGGCTCCTGCCGCTTGAATGGACAGAAGTTCCGCCAGCGATTCGTCGTTCTCGGTGAAAAAGACTTCGTTCTGTTTTCCGAAGGCGAAGATGCCGCCGATGTTGACTTGATGCCAACGGATCGGGATGATGAGCATGCTTCGCAGAGTGGCGTTGTCGATCAGCAGGCTGGCAGTGGCATTGTATTTTCGGAGATCGCGCACGCGAAAAGGTTGTGACGCCTGAAATGCGATCTGAATAATATCTTCATTGTCGATTGAAGTTTCAAGTGAGTTCAACAATCGTGGGGCATGCCCCGACGATGCGCTTTGTATGAAGTTTCGTTCCTGTCCCAATTGAATGTGGACAAAGGTGAATTTGGCTTGCAAGATTTCACGGGCAATCGCAGCGACATCCTGAGCCGTGGTGGTGGGATCCACCAATGAAGAAAGTTGACTGCCTGCCTGGATCAGATCCGTCAAACGCTGATGATAGCCGGAGCGCTCCCAGGCGCGCGTCAATTCCGCTGCGACAGTTTCTGCCAACCCAATGTCAATGCTGCTGAAAGCGTTTGCTGCTTCATTGGTCAGCGCAATCACACCATTCATATGTCCGTTATGGATGAGCGGAATCAACAAGGCGGATAAATTGTTCTCATTTTCAAAAGGGATATAGTCGGCATCCAGGCTGATGTCGGTAATGATCTGGGTCTTACGCTGACGATACGCTCTGCCAATCGCGCCACTGGAGATGGGTTGACGATAGCCGGCTGGAATCAGATTGCTCTGACGTCCCGCCGAGGCGATGAGCATGAATTCCTTCCGCTCGGCTTCGTGGATGTAAATGGTGGCGAGCGAGCAATTCAATGCGCGTTCCAATGTGTTGACAGCCAGTTGTGCCGCGACGGGTTGGTCGAGTTGACTTTCAAGCTGCTGACTTAATTCCATAAGCAAGGTCAATTGTGCATTGCGCTTCTTCTCATTGACCAGTTGACGGCTGAGCGTTTGGATCTGGTCTGCCTGTGCGTTGAGGCGGAGCCGGATCCCTTCGCGCGTGAGCATATACGGTCTGAGGTAACGCGCCATCCTCGAAGTCCAGAGTGAG
Organism: Anaerolineales bacterium; assembly: GCA_023382575.1. Lineage (GTDB taxonomy): Bacteria > Chloroflexota > Anaerolineae > Anaerolineales > Villigracilaceae > Villigracilis. The sequence goes on along the minus strand of JAHDWC010000129.1, from coordinate 9,686 downwards.
GCGTTTTCCGCTTCATCGTCATCGACTGTTTCTTTTTCTATGTCCTCGCTCAATTCCTGCATAAGACCGTTGATGGTCATCAAAATGGTGAGGACTTCATAGTTGATCACTACAACAACAATGAGGAAAAAGTAAAACGCCGCTTCATGTGGAGATAGAAAAAAGATAAATTCGCTGAATTGATTATCCGCTGCCAGCAGCAAGATGCTCAGGAAAAGCAGCAGGAAGATTTCGATCGTTGCGCCGATCATGATGACCCGTCGCCCTAAAATGTCGCCTTCGGGCACAAGGATCTGGTGCCACGGGAACAGGTCTTTTGCCAGCAACAATAACGTTATGGATACTGCTGCGATAAAGTTCGCGCCCAGCCCGGCTGGGACATACAGTACCATCCACACCAGCCAGGGAAGGATCGGCAGGCGTTGGAGGATATGATTAAATTTAAACGAGGGGAGAACGGTTGTACTTGCACTTAGAAAAGCAGTTAATAGAAACCCGGTCGCCAGCAAAGGAACATACTCTTGCGCCACGATCTGTTCCGATCTGCTGAGTGAAAGATGAAGCCCGGCGATGAAACTGATGAGTGCAATCGCCAGATTGAAAAGGTCGATCTGCTGCCATTTTCGTACGAACGGAAACAACAGCAAAATTTGTGCGATGCCCGCTATCCAAAATGCGCTTCCTTCTGCGATGAAACCATACTGCTGATACACCTTGGCAAACAGAATCAGTAGGATGGCAGCCAGAAACTGAAAGACCTGTACGCGACGGAGAGGAACCGGGAGAATCGTTGTAACTTGAAGACACAATGACAGAATAAAACACGCCCCACCTAAAAAGATCAGCGACCATGCTGGCTGACCGGAGTGAACAATTCTTGCGCTTTCTGGAATTAGGAGGAGATACATCCCCATCCCCCCTAAAAGAAACGACGCGAAAATGTTGAGATTGTTTTCAGAGGGGTGTTTCATCGCGCCTGAGGATAGCATAAGAGACCAAATTTTTCTACCTCCAAAAGGAGGCAATTCCATTGCGGGAATATCGCAAAGCACAAAAGCGATTTCTGATATAATTTCAACGCAAATTGACACGATGGGGATGCGGTCAATCTGCAAATTTCACTGAATGGATAGCTGCAGATGCAAAACTTTATTTCCCTTTCTCAAATTGACGAAGTTGCCCAAAAAATCAAAAGCCAGATTTCAATTCAACCCATCGTTGGGATCATTCTCGGTTCGGGGCTTAACGGGTTGGCTAATTCCGTCCAGGAAGCGGTCAACATCCCGTATGGTGACCTGCCCAACTTCCCGGTTTCCACGGTTCACGGTCACGCCGGACGTTTTGTGATCGGCAAGCTGGAAGGCAAACCTGTGCTCGTCATGCAGGGACGAATCCACTTTTATGAAGGTTACACCATGGGAGAAGTCACCCTGCCTGTGCGTGTCATGCAGCGTATGGGAATCCCAAGCCTGATCGTGACGAATGCCGCAGGTGGCGTCAACGCCGATTTTCTCCCCGGTGATGTCATGTTGATCACAGACCAATTGAACCTCATGGGTATGTCTGGTTTGAATCCGCTGATGGGCCCCAACCTCGATGAGATCGGTCCGCGCTTCCCGGATATGAGTCAAGTGTATGACCGTGAGTATTGCAACCTTGCCCGTTCAGTTGCCAAGGAAAATGACGTTACCCTGCGCGAAGGAGTCTATGCCGGGCTAAGCGGACCTTCCTTTGAATCTCCCGCCGACTTGCGTTTCTTGCGCCTGGCAGGAGCCGATGCAGTGGGAATGTCCACTGTTCCTGAGGCGATCATTGCCCGTCATGGAAATATGCGCGTGCTTGGGCTTTCAGGGATCAGCAACAAAGCCAACCTGGATGGTTCCACCATCACAACCCATGAAGAGGTCATCGAAGCGGGTAGAGTCATCACGCCCAAGATCGAGAAGATCATTCGCGGCGTTTTACGCGGACTATAGTCGATAGTTTGAATGGCGGCTTTTTATAAATTTCTCGCCTCGTACGAGGTGTTGATTTACATTCTGCTGGCGATTGGCGGGTTGTTCGCTTTTCGTTGGTTGTGGCGCTCATGGGGTGAATGGCGGATTGCTGTTTTCAGCCTGGAACGTGAGTTTGCCGCCCAGCGGCTGGGACGTTCCATTGCGCTTTCGACCATCATCGTCATTCTCTTCTGCATGGAATTTTTCATGGCAACCTTCATCATTCCGGGACTCCCTTCGGATTTTTTTGTGGCCACGCCAACGTTGGATTTGATCTCCACGCCAACGGGAACCCTTTCTGCTGAGATGATGACGCAATTTGCCAATCCACCTGTAGGGACTGCCGCTGTGGCGGCGGGCTGTATTCCCAACCAGATCAACCTGACCTTCCCTGAACCTGGCGCCGAGATTCGCGGCGCAATTGAATTGATCGGAACGGTCGACATCCCAAATTTCGGCTTTTACAAATATGAGATCGCGCCAGCCGGAAGCGATACCTGGGCGACTATCGCGGCAGGACGTTCGGTCGTGAAAGATGGTCCGCTTGGACGTTGGGATACAAGTGCCCTAACCCCTGGTGATTATCAAGTGCGGCTGGTGGTTGTGGATAATCAAGGGACGATCCTTTCCCCTTGTGTAGTACCCGTGCGGGTCATCCCGCTGCAATAGTGCATAGGAATTATTTATGTCAGAAATTCAACTTCGTCCGACCGTTGCCAACGATCTCTCGCGTCTGATGGCGTTCGATCATTCGATTACGAGTGACTCAGTCTGGCAATTGGAATTGCGCCGCGACAGCGGACAGGTGACGACCACGTTTCGTGAAGTCCGCCTGCCGCGTACGATCAAGGTTGCTTATCCACATAACCCGTTCGCGTTGGCTGATGATTGGGTGCGGAAGTCCATGATGTATACCGCCGTCATCAACACGGACCCGGTTGGATATGTCAGCTTGTTGGAGCGCGGAACCGCATCCGTCGTCTGGATCACTGATGTTGTGGTGGAGGCAACCAGCCGTCGCCGTGGAGTGGGAGGCGCGATGCTGGCAGCGGCGCAAGGTTGGGCGGAATCCCGTTCGCATCGCCGTCTGATCTTCGAAGTGCAATCCAAGAATCTACCAGGGATTCGTCTGGCGCAAAAATCCGGTTTTGAGTTCTGCGGGTATAATGACCATTATTACATCAATCAGGATGTGGCTCTGTTCTTTTCCAAGATACTAAAATAAACAGAGCTGATGTGAACTGACGGATGTAAGATCTTTATTGGAAGGGCTGTATGATTAACGGTTGGTCTGAAACGTTTCTGGCGGGGATCCAGACGCTCAACCAGATATTGACGGCGGGCATCGCCATCACGGCGTTTTCGCTTTTCCTCTACGCATTGTCTTTCAATTTACGCGATAGGGTTGCTCGTTCATTTGCCATTATTTTGCTTTGTGTGGTCGTTATCTTTACCGCCGAAGCGTTGCAGGATGATACAGTTTCCATTCAAACGCTCGACCTGTTGCTGCGACTGCAATGGTTCGGGCTTGTTTTTCTCCCCGCCTCCTATTTACATCTTTCTGATGCGCTGCTGGTGACGGCAGGCCGTCCTTCGCGCGGACGTAGACGCCTCGCCGTGCGAGGCATGTATGTCATTGCGGTGGCATTCCTGGTTTTGCTTGCCTTCGGATATTTGCTCGGTCCCATCGTACCTGATGGCAAACCGGCTCCCTACCTCCTTCGCACGGTGTGGACGGAGGTCTTTACTGTTTTCTATGTCTCTGCGATGGTCTGGGCAGGAGTTAATTTTGCCCGCGCCTACAATCGCATGTTGACCCGTTCCGGGCGTCGCCGCATGCTCTACCTGATGGCGGGTGCCACAGCCCCGGCGCTGGGTTCCTACCCGTATCTCTTATTCGGATACAGCCTCGCCTCGCAGCATCAATACCTCTTTTGGATCACTGCCACTGTCATCAATGTGCTTGTAGGTGGGTTGGTGGTTGTGATGGCGTATTCGGTCGCATTCTTCGGCGTCTCATGGCCAGACCGGGTGATTAAAAGCCGCCTCTTCAAGTGGATCATGCGCGGACCGGTGACGGCCTCAGTCGCTTTGGCATTCATGACGATTGTCCGCCGTGGTGGAGAATTACTAGGCACACCCTATAGCGCATTCGTACCGTTCACTGTAGTGGCGGTGATTTTATTAATGGAACATGCCATTACCTTCGCCGCTCCATTGTGGGAACGCTGGTTGTTTTACGGACGTGACCGCAATGAACTGGAACTTTTGCAGAACATCGAAGAGCGCCTGTTAACGCAAAGCGACTTGCAGCAATTTTTGGAAGCCGTTCTGGCGGCGGTGCGCGATCATTTGCAATCGCCGACAGCTTTTGTCGCTGCCCTGGATGATGAAACTCTGTCTCCAATTGTCGTTGCCGGGAATCGTTCCATGCTCGATCAAGATGGTCTGACAGAAGCATTGGAGCAAGTCAATGGAGATGCGCATCGTGAATTTTTGTGGGGAAATTTCTGGGTCTTGCCGTTGCATCGTCGTCGCCACCCCGAAATGGACCGCGACGAACTTCCGCCTTTATTGGGATTGCTGGGAGTTGCCCGTCTAGATTCAAAGTCAGCGATGGAGCAGGACCAACGTGAAGCCTTATGGTTACTGGCGGATCGCGCCTCGATCGCACTCGAAGATCGTCAGTTACAACAGAAAGTATTCCGCTCGCTGGTGGATTTGCAGCCGCAGGTTGAATTCATCCAGCGGATGCGTGCGGCTGGACGTTATGATAGCCGTGCAAGTCTGCTGACCGAGCCGCTTCCGCATGAAGCCGACCTTGCCAATTGGGTCAAGGATGCGCTCACGCATTACTGGGGCGGACCGAAATTCACCAACAACCCGTTGATCAATTTGCAGGTCGTGCGTGATATGGCTGAGAAAGAAGACGGCAATCTTCCCAATGCCTTGAGAGCCTTGCTACGGCGCGCAGTAGATCAGGTCAAGCCGCGCGGCGACCGGAAGTTCACCACCGAATGGATCCTTTACAATATCCTTGAGATGAAATTTATCGAGGGGCGCAAAGTTCGGGATGTGGCGGCGCGTCTGGCAATGTCTGAAGCGGATTTATATCGAAAACAACGCGTAGCAATCGAAGCGGTTGCCAAGGCGATCCTTGAAATGGAAGTGAGCACGTTGGACCAGTAATTTGAACGACGGCGCAAGTCCCGCCTGTTTATAAAGATTTGAGAAGAAGGAGCGTATTTATGGCTGGTGGAAAATCGAAGAATGAAAGCCCAATGCCTGTCATCGACGATGGCTGGTGGGCGTCTGTATTGGCAGAGGAGAGCCGCTTCTCGCAGCCCGCTCCCCGTTTTGTTGAGTCCAAGCCTGAGGTTCGGCAGGAGGCGAGACCCGAGCCCGTGGAGAAAAAATCCTCGGTGAATTGGAATCAGGTCAAAGAGTTGTATATGAACGACGGCATCGTTGACCTGATGGTGACTGGGCACAACCGTGGCGGTCTGCTCGTGGAGGGCGATGGACTGTATGGGTTTGTCCCATTTTCGCATCTTGTGGAACTGGCAGGGCGTGTGGACACCCTCGACCGTGACCAGGATCTTGAACCGTATGTTGGGAAGCATTTGCGCTTGAAGGTTATTGAATGTGTGCCTGAAGATGGACGCGTGGTATTTTCGGAACGTGCCGCTCAGTCTGAGCCGGGCAAACGCGCGGAGTTGTTCCATTCGCTGCACGCCGGGCAGAATGTTAAAGGCTTGGTCACGAACATCACGGACTTTGGCGTCTTTGTGGATCTTGGTGGTGTGGAAGGTTTAATTCATATCTCTGAAATCTCGTGGGGACGTGTCTCCCATCCTTCGCAGTTGGTCAAACTGGGCAGTTCCATCGACGTGCAAGTGCTCGACCTCGCGCCAGAGCGCTGTCGTGTCGCGTTGAGCATGAAGCGACTACAACCCAACCCGTGGTTGAACGCGGAAAAAGACTTCCCAGTGGATTCGATCAAACCGGCTGTGATCACCAGTGTGCTTTCCTATGGCGCCTTCGCGCGCTTGGATGGTTTTGGCGTGGAGGGATTGATCCACGTTTCGGAAATTCCACAGGCAGAAGGCAAGCTGTTGAAGGAAGTCTTGCATGAAGGTGACGCGGTTCAGGTGCGCGTGTTGCACCTCGACGCCTCGCATCAGCGCATGGGCTTCAGTATGAAATTTGAATAGTCTGATGCCGAAAACCAAACCTGCAAATCAACGGAAATACGAACACAGCGAAGCCCCGCTGCAAAATGACTGGCTCGAGCGGCTGGCTCGCTTCAATACGCAATTCGGTCGCTTTGTGCGCGACGGATTGGGATTGGCGCTGGTCGCGTTCGCACTCATGAGCCTGTTCGCCATTTTCGAATCTATTTTCACGCAGCTTTCCAGTGGTGCAGACGAAATTCCCAGCAACAGCCTTGCTGGCGGTTTTGTTTTGATTCCGCTCACAAAACTGCTTCGCAATTGGTTTGGTATTGGCAGTCTGTTCATCGTCATTGGCATCGGATATTTGGGATTCGCCCTCTTGCGGCGTAATGGGACTGGCATCAAATGGGGACGCATCATTGCCTTCGAGATCGCCTCGCTCCTGACCTTGGGGCTGTTCGCCGTTTTCGGAGGGAATAACCTCCTCGCAGCGGAGTCTGGCTGGTATGGCGGCACGATGGGTTGGGGGCTGGTCACGCTCTTATGGCGTTCCATGGGGAACATCCTTGGCACGTTGGTCTTATTGCTTCTGTGGTTGTTGGCAGCTGCCACAGCCTTTGGCGGCTGGGCAAAATTGGAAGCCTGGCTGATGCAGATCGCGGGCGAATCAACTCCGCAAGTGACAGTTTCGCCGCCAGTTGTCGCTGAGCCGCAGGAAGTTGAAGCGGAAAAGCCAAAGCAGACTCCTAAAAAGAAAGCACCTGCCATCCCACCCGAGTTTCGTACTTCTCTGAAACCTGCCGCTAAAAAGGAAGAGAAAACCCTCAAGCCGCCACCTCGTGGAGATGACCTGCCGCCTTTGTCCATCCTCATGGGGGATACGGCTACCCGCGCCGATGACCGCACCATCAACCAGACGGCTGGCTTGATCATGAAAACGCTTTCAGAGTTTGGCATCCCTGCCACAGTGATCGGTTATCGCGTCGGTCCATCGGTGACGCAGTTTGCCGTGCAACCAGGGTTTATCAAAAAGCCTGGCACCGATGAAGAAGATGTACAACAGATGAAAGTCCGTGTGGCGCAGATTGCTTCACTGGAGAAAGATCTCGCGTTGGCGTTATCCGCTCAACGTTTAAGAATCGAAGCGCCAGTGCCAGGCAAGCCGTACGTTGGTATTGAAGTTCCCAACACGCACAGTTCCGTCGTGCGCATGAAAACCTTGTTGGAAGCGGATGCGTTTTATAAAGTCGGCGCTCCGCTTGCCGTCGCGCTGGGGCGCGATGTGTCGGGTAATCCGCTTGTGGCTGACCTTGCGCGTATGCCGCACTTATTGATCGCTGGTTCGACCGGTTCTGGAAAGTCGGTGTGTATCACGTCGATTGCGGCATGTCTTGCAATGAACAACACGCCGGAAGAACTGCGCATGGTGATGATCGACTCGAAGATGGTGGAGTTGATCCGCTTCAATGGCTTGCCGCATCTTTTCGGAAAGGTGGAGACGAACCTCGACCGCATCCTTGGGGTGCTGCGTTGGGTGGTGGTGGAAATGGAGCATCGCTACCGTTTGCTCGAGTCGGCTCATGCGCGTGATTTGAATTCCTACAATAAGAAGGTTTCGCGTTCTGCCAATGGACAAGCTTTGCCGCGCATTGTGGTCTTGATCGATGAATTAGCAGACTTGATGATGTCCGCGCCAGATCAGACAGAACATAACCTTGTGCGCCTCGCGCAGATGGCGCGCGCGACGGGTATTCATTTGGTCGTGGCAACCCAGCGTCCTTCCACCGATGTGGTGACGGGTCTTATCAAAGCAAACTTCCCGGCGCGTCTTGCCTTTGCAGTTGCATCTGGGACAGACAGCCGCGTTATCTTGGATTACACCGGCGCTGAATCTTTGCTGGGACGTGGCGATATGCTCTTCCTCAACCCGGAAGTAGGCAGTCCCGTTCGCGCGCAGGGTGTGTTGATTACAGACATGGAAATTGAACGCATCATCGCACACTGGCAGAAGAATACGGATATGTCCGCTGTGGAAGTGCCGCCCTGGGAAAAGCTTTTGCAGGAACCCGATGAAGATGAAGACGATGGCTTGGTGGAACAGGCAATTTCGATTGTCCGCCAACAGCAGCGAGCTTCTGCCTCCATGTTGCAGCGCCGCCTGCGGATCGGATATCCGCGTGCGGCTCGTTTACTTGACCAACTCGAAGAGATGGGCGTTGTCGGTCCGTCGCAGGGAGGCGGCAAGGAACGTGAAGTGCTCATCGGCGAAGATGATGACATCCCTGGCATGAAGGAAGACGAAGAATAGTCCATCTATTGCGAGCCTGCCTGTTTCATGGGTCGTAAATCCAATATCGAAACCATACACTTGATGAATAAACCTACTTTCACCGATCGACTTCGCATTATCTTCAAAGGAATACTCGATCCCATCGGCGCATTTCTGAATCGCCTGGGGTTGACTCCCAACGCCATTACATTGCTCGGTCTGGCTGGGACGACCATCGGCGCATATATCATCTCGCAGGGGCGCATGACCACGGGCGCAATCGTTCTGTTGGCGTCTGTACTGGTGGATGCCTTCGATGGGACGATGGCGCGTCTGCGCGGCGAGCCAAGTGATTTCGGCGGCTTCGTCGATTCAGTCACAGACCGTTATGCTGAACTCGTCACGTTTGGCGGATTGCTTTACTATTTTCTATCAGTAAATGACTCGCTGGGTGTCATGATGTCGTTTATTGCAGCGGCGGGGTCGGTGTTGGTCTCGTATGTTAAAGCGCGCGCCGAAGGCTTGGGCTTCACTGCCAAAGTCGGCATCCTGACGCGCGTCGAACGTTATATTGTTTTGATTCCCTTGCTAGTTTTCAATCAGCCCTTCATTGCAGTTTGCATCATCGCGGCGCTGGCGAACATTACTGCGTATCAACGCATTTTGCACGTCCGCGTGCAGGGACATGAACGTATGCGCCTGCAGCGCGAAAAGAAGGAAGTTTCCCCCTGATGGATGGCATTTCCATCGGTCCATTATTTTTGCGCTGGAATGGGATTCTGGTCGCGTTGGGGATCGCCTGCGGCACGCTCTTGTTTGCCGTTGAAGCTAAACGCCGCAAACTGGACCCGGAGATTGTCTATTATTTATTCATGCCTCTGCTGATCTGGGGATTGATCGGCGCGCGGCTCTGGCATGTGCTCACTCCGCCTCTTTCTTCGGTGCAGCTTGGTCTGACGACTGCGAATTATCTCGCCCACCCGTTGGATATCCTGGCTTTTTGGATCGGCGGAGTTGGGATTCCCGGTGCGCTGCTGGCAGGAATTTTGGTGCTGATTTATTTCTCCCGCAAGTACGAACTCCCATTTTGGGAGTTGACGGATTCCATTGCACCGGGTCTGGCGTTGGCGCAAATGATCGGACGCTTGGGAAACTATTTCAACCAGGAATTATACGGTTTGCCAACCAGCCTTCCGTGGAGAATCTTTATCCAACCTGAGAGCCGTCTGGTTGGGTATGAGGCGG
>JAHDWC010000128.1 GCA_023382575.1 Anaerolineales bacterium | reverse complement strand
AAAGAACTATACAATCGCGACGATGATTTCCTCGTGGCAGACCGTGCCGCGGAAGTGGCAAAGGAACGCGGCGTGAGCGCATCTCAGATTGCATTGGCTTGGGTGTTGTCGAAACCTTATATCTCAGCGCCCATTATCGGGTCCAGCAAGGAAGCGCATTTGGATGAAGCCATCGCAGCCTTGGACATCAAGCTTTCAGAGGATGAGGTCAAGCGGCTCGAAGAGTTATATCTTCCTCACCCGGTTCTTGGACATTCTTGATGTATCTCCATTTACTTTACTTCGGGTTCAAAGTTTATTGTTTTCTCTTTCGCCCCATCCGCACAGGCATACGTGTGTTAATGGAAAAAGATAATCAAGTCTGGCTTGTGCGGCACACGTATATGACCGGTTGGTTCATGCCTGGCGGCGGACTCAAACGGATGGAGGCACTGGATGAAGCGGCGCGGCGGGAGGCGCTGGAAGAGACTGGCGCGACCCTGGGCGAGATCAGTCTGTTGGGAGTATTCACCAGTTTCTCCGATTGGAAGACCGATCACACGGCTGTTTTCCTTTGCAGAGATTTTGAATTCACCGGCAAGTCGGATGCGGAAATTGCGGAAATGCGTGCGTTTCCATTGGATGATTTGCCTGAGAATATCTATCCGCCCAACCTGCGCTTGCTAAAAAAATATCGAGACGGCACCATCGCATCCAGTTTTGGCAGGTGGTAGGCGGGATCAAATTGTATAGGGGTTGCAAATCGGCAGGCGAAAACCAGACGGTATAATAAGTCAAAAATCCACACGAATGGAAACAGACACCATGACCCGTGAAACCATGAAGATCGTCATCCCCATGGCAGGCTGGGGAACCCGTATGCGCCCGCATACGTGGAGTAAACCCAAGCCGCTCGTCAGCGTGGCGGGAAAGACCTCGCTTGAACATCTAATGGATATGTTCAAGACCCTGCCAGATCCTGAGAATACTGAATTCATTTTCATCGTTGGTCCCTATCTCGGCGAGTTACAAGTCCCCGCTTTCATTAGAGAAAATTATCCGAACCTCAAAGCGCATTACGTCGTCCAGCATGAAATGAAGGGACAGTCTCATGCGCTTTGGCTTTCACGCGAGTATCTGACGGGACCGATGATCATGTGTTTTTCAGATACGCTCATGGAGACGGATTTCTCCTTCCTCTCAAAAGAAGAATCGGATGGTGTGGCGTGGGTTATGCCAGTGGAAGATCCGCGTCGCTTCGGCGTGGCGGAGGAAGGCGCCGACGGCTGGGTGAAGCGCTTCATCGAGAAGCCGCAAAGCCTGGACAATAACCTTGTGGTGGTTGGGTGTTATTACCTTAAGAGCGCCGAACGGCTGCTCGCCGCCATCGAAGATCAGATGGAGCGTGGAGTGATGCTCAAAAATGAGTACTTCCTGACCGATGCCATCTCCATTATGATCGAAGGCGGCGCCAAGGTGCGGACGCAGAAGATCAGCACCTGGCTGGATACTGGCACCATTGACGCGACTCTCGATACGAATAAAATCCTGCTGGAGAAGCTCGGCTCAAAGGTCGGCAAGTTCGAGGGTGCGAATGTGGAAATCGTCGAGCCGGTGGCGATCCATGAAAGTGCGAAGATCAGCAATGCGAAGATCGGTCCGTTCGCTTCGATTGGAGCGAATTGCAAGATCGAGAACGCTCAAATTTCAGAATCCATCATCGAAGCGGATTGCGAGATTCAAGATGCGGCGTTGACCCGCTCCCTGATTGGCAAACAAGCCAAAGTCAAGGGGAGAGGCGATGGTCGCGTCATGCAGTTGAATATTGGAGATACGAGTTCGGTCAGTTTGTGAGTTGAGATGGAAGCGGTTGAATGTCGTTCAGATACAGAATATGCGGAGCGTCCGCTTTCGCTGCTGTGGCAGGGACAGCGATATGAGATCGCGGAAATTTTCTCACGCTGGCGCGGACCCGGTGAAAAAGGTTTTTGCGTCAAGACCGTGAACGGTCTGGCGTTCGAATTGACGTACCAGGAAATTTCAGACGACTGGCACGTCCGACCCATTTAGTTCGTCCGCAGCGACGAAAATAACAGGAGGCTTAATGCAGGAAATTGGTGCAGTACAAAGACTTTCAAAGCGCGTGGCAGGATTGAAGCCCAGCGGCATTCGCAAGTTCTTCGACATTGCCGCCACCATGAAGGATGTCATTTCGCTCGGTATTGGCGAGCCAGATTTCACCACTCCCAAGCCGATCCTCGATGCGGGCATCCGCTCGCTGCAAAACGGCGAAACACATTACACCTCGAATTCAGGCAAGATCGAATTGAGGCAGGGCATTTCAGAGAACCTGAAGCGGCTTTACAACGTCCAGTACGACCCCGCCAATGAGATCATTGCGACTGTCGGCGTGTCTGAAGCGCTTTATCTCACCTTTACCGCCATCCTCGAACCCGGTGACGAGGTCATCATCCCCACACCGTGTTTCGTTTCCTATCAGGCTGAGGTCATCCTCGCCGGCGGCGTTCCAGTGGAAGTGCCCGCCCGCCTGGAGAACAACTTTACCGTTGACCCGGATGACATCCGCAAAGCCATCACCCCACGCACAAAAGTCATCTTCGTCGGTTATCCGTCCAACCCAACCGGGGCTGTCGCTCCGCGTGAAATTTTGATGGAGATCGGACGCATCGCAGAGGAACATGACCTTCTGATCGTTTCTGATGAAATTTACGACCGCCTCGTCTATGACTTTGAGCATGTCTGCTTCCCAAGTTTGGACGAAAGCCTGAAGCGTCGCACCGTTTTGTTGGGCGGCTTCTCCAAAGATTACGCCATGACCGGTTGGCGCATCGGCTACGCCTGCGGACCGGAAGACATCATCAAGGGATTGGTACGCATCCATCAATACACCATCATGTCTGCGCCGACGACCGCGCAGGATGCCGCCATCGAAGCCTTGAAGTCGGGCGAACCGCACGTGCAGTCAATGCTCAGCGAATATGATCGCCGCCGCCGCATGCTTGTAGCGGGACTCAACCGCCTCGGCCTTGAGACGTTCGAGCCGCGCGGCGCGTTTTACACCTTCCCCAACATCCGAGCCTCTGGCATGGACGATGAAGCCTTCGCCGAAAATCTGCTGCGCGAAGAACAGGTTGCCGTGGTGCCAGGGAATGCGTTTGGGCCCGGCGGCGAGGGATTCGTCCGCGCGTGTTATGCAACCTCCTACGAACAGATCGAAGAAGCCTTGCATCGCATCGAAAAGTTTATGAGCAGGCATGGGTAATGTCTGGGGCGGATGGGAATATCCGCCCCTTTTCATCAGGAAACCCCGATGATCTACATCAATCCTTTCATTGAAAAGGTAAGCAAACCAGTCTGGTTCGCAATCGGACTGTTGCTTTTAATCGGTGTGACCATCGGGGATTACATTACGGGGGCGGAACTTTCTTTTTCGCTTTTTTATCTGATTCCCATCGCTGTTTTTTCGCTCACCCTGGGCGGAATGTGGGGGGTGATGTCGGCCTTTTTCAGTGCAGCGATCTGGTTGTTCATTGAGGTTGCTACTGCCGAGGTCTCCAATTCCTTTATCCATCTTTGGAATACGATCATCCGTTTGGGCTTTTTCCTCCTGCCGGCATTGTTACTGCGCGCCATCGAGCGGGAGCGCATGCTCGCCCGTACCGATCCGCTGACAGGTGCCATCAACAACCGCTATTTCAACGAAATTCTTCAGCGGGAGATCGACCGATCCAGCCGATATGCACGTCCATTTACGATTGCTTTTATTGATCTGGATAACTTCAAGACCATCAACGATACCTTCGGTCACACCTTTGGCGATACGCTGCTGCATTCGTTTGCAACGTACATGAAGTCTCATCTTCGCAAGACAGATTTCGTCGCACGGGTGGGAGGCGATGAGTTTGCCATCCTGATGCCCGAAACGGATGAAAACGCCGCCCGCATCGCGATGTCCAATCTATTCAAGAAGATGACGAGTCAGGCCCATGCAAAATGGCCTGTCACATTCAGCGTGGGCGTGTTGACCATGAAGGCTCCCACCATCTCCATTGACAAGATCTTGAGCACGGTCGATAAAATGATGTATCAAGTGAAGAATAATGGCAAGAATGACATCAGATACGCAACATTCACAAACGAAGAAGATGGTGAACGCGCGTGACTATCCCCCCGCAATCTTGACCTTGTACCCCAGCTTCTGCAATACTTCCGCCATACGCTGGCGGTGTTCCCCCTGAATTTCAATCATCCCATCTTTGACCGTGCCGCCGCTGCCACATTCCTGCTTGAGTCGTTTGGCAAGCGTTTTCAAATCCTCTTCGGTGAGGATAAGATTCTTGACGACGGAAACCACCTTTCCGCCGCGTCCACTGGACTCGCGATGCAGATATGCTGTCTGCTGTTGCGGCGGCAGGGACCGGATATGGGATGCTGTTTGATTCTTCTTGCGAAGGTCTCCATCGTCTGAAGACCAGACGGTACGATTTTTATTGGACATGGCGTAATTATAATTCGCGCATCGTTCTACTCGTTTAGCAATCCTTTTCCGGCTGCCACCGCCACCGCCGCTGCGCGCGAATCCACACCAAATTTTTGATAGATGCTTTGCAAATGCGCCTTGACCGTCCGCTCGGTGATGCCCAACTTATAGGCGATCTCTTTGTTGCGTTCGCCTTTCGCCGCAAGTTGCAAGACTTCAAGTTCGCGTTCTGTCAGCATGGAATCGGTTTGAGTTGGAAACACAGGCTTCGGCGCGGACTGAGGCGCGAGCACACGGGCGAGGATATCCGGCTTGAGCAATGTCTCGCCTCTTGCGGCGGCGTGGATCGCATCCAATAGATTTTCACGGCTCGAGTCTTTGAGCAAATATCCGCGCGCGCCGGCTTGCAGTCCACGAATCATCAAGTCGTCTTCGTTGTACGTGGTGAGGATGACGATGGCAATTTCGGGGAAGTTCTTTCGAAGATGACCGATGGCGGTGATGCCATCCATACGCGGCATTTGCAAATCCATGAGGACAACATCGGGTTTGAGCGTGGGGACAAGTTCCAAGCATTCGGCACCGTCCATAGCCTCACCGACGACTTCGATGTCTTCGGCTGTTTCTAGAATCAGCCGCAACCCTTCGCGGACGACGAGATGGTCATCAGTGATCAATATGCGAATCATGCTTCACCGCCGAGGATGAATTGTACGCAGGTTCCATTTGCGCCCGATTCGATGGAAAGCATTCCGCCGATGAGGCGAGCACGTTCGTGCATCCCCACCAACCCGTAATGACCTTTCGCTTCCTGTTTTACGTCAAAGCCTTTGCCATTGTCGCGGACTTCGAGTTCGAGCGTTTTATTTTGAATGAAGAAACTTACTTTCACGTTTGTTGCCTGTGCATGACGGGCGATGTTCGTCAAAGATTCGCTCAAGATGTTCAAGGCATGATTGGTCGTCTCAGCGGAAAGTTGATTGTTCGTTACAGAAAGTTCCAGCTCACATACCACGCCAGTGGATTGCTTAAAACGTTCCACCTGATCGCGCACAGCATCTGTCACATTGACGGCGACAGCCCGCAGGTCGTCAATGGCTGCGCGCGATTCTTCGAGGGTGCTCCTTGCCCGGGCAATGGACTGCTCCACAATGGCAGCAGCGCGTTCGGGTCGATTCGAGGCGAGGTGTGCCTTGACCGCTTCAAGCTGTAAGACGAGTCCGGCCACGCCCTGAGCAAGTGTGTCGTGTAATTCGCGCGCCATGCGTTGACGTTCATTCTGCAACGTCAGTGTTTCGATTTTGGCATTGTATGCGGCAAGTTTGGCATTCGCGCTTTCCAGTGACTCGGCCAATTCCACGGCTTTTTGCCGCTCGATTAATTGTTGATTGAACATCACCATCAACAACACGATGAATCCGCCATTGACCAGTAAGTTCGAGATGGCGATCCAGACACCCCCAGTTCCCACTTTTAAATACACCATCACCAAAATAAAAAGAAAAAGAAAGATTCCCAAATACAACGCGCGGCGCGTGTTACCCCATAATCCCAACGACTCGCCGATCAAACAAAGGACAGAGGAGCCAAGGATCGTCAGGTGGATGTCACTGGTATAGGGGAGGTTCACCATCACAACAATCAATACAAGCTGGGCGGGATAATAGAAGAACCACCAATGCAAGGTTTGAAAGTCGCGAATATTCGACCAGAACAAACTGATCTGAAAAAGGAACAGAGCACCAAGCATCATCGCTGACGTACGTGCGTCTGTCAGCCACAGATCGCGGAATCCGATAACTGTGATCGTCCCCAAAAGCACGGAGATAAAAATATAAAACGGGTTGGCGATAAAGGCGCTTTTATTTGAGCTTGTGTTCATGCGCTTATTCTACCCTTGCACTGACGGATGGGCATATTGTCCGAATGGACAATGTCCACTTTGGCACTGATCGGACGATGTGGAGAACGAGACAACTCCATAAAATGACGTCCATAATCAACGTCAAATTTTAGGAGAATCTCATGAACAAAAATCTGCGTTACCTCTGGCTCGCCATCGCCACCGTACTCGGCTTATTCATCGGCGGCAAATGGAACATCCCGCTCGCAGCGTGGATCATGCCCATCTTTGCCCTGCGCTTCTTCCGTGACAGCGACAAAGCCGGGCGCAACTTCCTGCTGCTTTGGCTCGTGTCTGCCATTCCCACCATCATCTCGTGGAACGGCGCAACCTTCATGTACAAAATCCATCCCACCGCCGAAGCCGGCTTCTTCCTGCTCACCACGCCGCTCGGACTGCTGCCTTACGTCATCGACCGGATGTACTATCGCCGCTTCGGTTCATCCGCATGGCTGATGCTCGTCTTCCCGGTCGCGCTGACCGCCATGGATTTCTTCTCCTCCAGCGGCAGTCCGTTTGGCACGTTCGGTGCGCTGGCCTACTCACAACGCGATTTTCCCGCTGTCATGCAGATCGCCTCAGTTACAGGTCTGTGGGGAATCACCTTTGTGATGGGTTGGTTTGCAAGCCTCGTCAACCACGCCTGGGAAAGCGGATTTAAATTCACGCGCCTCTCTCTGACTTTGGCCGGAGTGCTCGCCCTGATCCTCAGCCTCAGCGTCGGGCGGACTCTGCTCCCGACTCAGCCGAAAGAGACGGCTACGGTTGCAGGCTTTTCACTCCCAGCGGGAAAATTGATCGAGTTGTTGAATCAACTTCAATCGGGAGATGAAGCGGGTTTTCGTCAAGCTGTGGATGAACTGCAAGCCAGGCAATTGGAGCAGATCCGTCAACTTGCCGATGAAGGCGCAAACATCGTCTCTTTGCAAGAAGGCGCAGGCATTGGCTTTGCCGACCAGGTCGAACGTTTTGTGATGGAGGCATCTGCGATTGCGAAAGAGAAAAATATTTACATCGTCCTGCCGGTATTCGACCTCACCCAGCCGCCCGCGGAAAATAAAGTTCACATCATTGACCCGAACGGTGAAGTGGTGTTGACCCACGTCAAATATGGCGGCAACGATTTTGAAGGTACGCTCAAAGGCGATGGTATTCTGCACTCCATCGACACACCCTATGGAAAACTCAGCGCGGTCATCTGTTGGGATGCGGACTTCCCCACTGTTATCAAGCAAGCTGGTGAACAAAACGTAGACCTGCTCTTTGTCCCATCGAATGATTGGCAGGAAGTGAAGGATATTCATGCAGGTATGGCAACGTTCCGCGCGGTGGAAAATGGTGTCAGCATCTTCCGACAGACGGGCGAAGGCGTATCTGTGGTGACGGACGCCTACGGCAAGGTCATCAGCCGTGTGGATACATTTGCAGAAGATGGCTCCGAACTCAGAGGCATTCACAGCGTGGAAATGTCCATCGGGTCTGTGAACACACTTTATCCGTCTGTAGGTGATGCGCTGGGCAATGGGATGTTGGTTGGTTTGCTTGGCTTGGTCCTTGGACTGCTCCTCACCCGCAAGACCAAGTCTGTAGTGAGCATGCCTATGGAAGTTGCTACAAAATAGCACCTTCGCATACAATCTTGGAATGATAAAGACCATCATTCAGTTTGTGTGGAATATGTTTTGGGTCAGCGTCTCGCTCACTGTGCTTTTCATCAATCTGATGCTTTTCACAGATGCGGCGATGGCGCTGACCGGCCCACTGTGGGTTCCCATCCGCGCTCGCATCATCGCGACCGACGAGCTGGTCAGCCAGGCGAGATACAGACCCTACCTTGACATTACCTACGAATATTACGCTAATGGACAGCGTTACACGAGTAAAAAAATCTGCTTTCTTGAATTACCCTTTGGCTGCGCCAGGGATCAACTGGATGAACTCGCGAAATATGAAGTTGGCGATTTTCTCTCAGCGCATTCCTCGCCCTTTTTGCCGCAAGCCGCGGTCATCGTCCACAGAACCGAAGCGAGCCGCTGGGTTGCATTCATCATCTCTTTGCCCATCACCCTGCTCGGTTCGTGGATCGCATTCCTGCCGGGTTGGCAAATCATAAAAAGGAAATATCATGGAAACTCAAATCACCTCTCCTCTGCAAGCTCTTCGCAATAAGATCACCCTGATCGAACTTTGGGAGTTATCGACCCTCGGCTTCGGTTTGTGGGTAATCGTCAGTCTGCTCACCATTGGCGCCCCAGATGTTGGCTTGCTCAACCTGATCGTCGTCTTCATTATGATTGAAGGCGGGTTATTGGGTTCGTGGCTTATCTATAATTTGTACATCCGCATTGCCCGTGCAGGTGGCAAAGCAGTGGACATTGGTCTGTGGGTCATTGCCACAACCGTGACGGCAAGTTACACCTTCTGGGCATGGACCATCCTCGACGTGAACCGCTGGCTGATGAAAAAACTTTTCTACCGGGGCGAAGCGCCCGTGGAGTTTGCCTGGAGCGTGCGCTCGAAAGCGATCCGCAAAGCGTGGGAAGAAACCCAAAAGGCGAAATAAATTTTCAGGTCACGCATGAAGCGTGACCTGTTTTTTTCCTGTACAATAGATTCTGATGTCTTCGTAAAGGCTTGCAGGAAGGACGTTATGAACAAATCGTTTTTCAAATCCGATCTTTTCATTCTTATTCTGCTCGCCTCTGCGAAATTTGCACTGCATTTGCTTACCAACCATAATTATGGCTTCCACCGCGACGAACTCGCCACGCTGCATGACGCGCGTCAACTTGCCTGGGGATATATCGCCTACCCGCCGCTTACTCCTTTTCTTGCAAGTATCGAGCTCAAGCTCTTCGGAACATCGCTTGTCGGGTTCCGTTTCTTTTCTGCCTTGGCACAATCTGCTGTGATGGTCATGGCTGGTTTGACAGCCAAGGAACTGGGCGGTTCGCGCATAACACAAATCCTGTCCGCATTGGGTGCAGGCATCGGCATTCTCACTCTTATCCAGGGGGCGTTATTCCAGTATGTTGCCTTCGACTTTTTATGGGTTGTGTTACTTGGCTATCTTTTCATGCGGCTGATCAACACTGACGATCCGCGTTGGTGGATTGCCATTGGCATTGTCATTGGAATGGGGATGATGACACGTTACACGATGGGTGTACATGTCATCGCTCTCATCATCGCTGTCATCGCTACGCCTGCCCGCAAATTTCTCAAATCTGCGTGGCTGTGGCTCGGAGCGTTGACCGCTTTTCTCATCTTCCTGCCAAATCTCATCTGGCAGATTCAAAACAATTTCATCTCGCTTGAGTTTCAGGCAGCCATTCGCGCCCGCGATATTGCCATTGGTCGCACAGATGGATTTCTCCTCGACCAATTACTCATGCCGAATCCTTTCATGCTTCCGTTTTGGCTTGCAGGTTTGGTTTTCCTCCTTCGTTCATCAAAATATCGGGCTATTGCCCTGCTCTCCATTCTTCCAGTACTTATCTTCTTCCTCTTGCAAGGGCGCGGATATTATCCCGCACCGATCTATGTGATGTTGACCGTCGCCGGCATGATCGTAAATACAAAACCCAAACCCGCTTCTTCCCTGACCGGAGCCTGGATAGCTGTTTCTTTGGGCTTTATCGTCGCTGGAGCATTAACTCTGCCAATCGCGCCAGTCAATTCTGCACTGTGGAATATTTCCTACGAAGTCCACGACAACTTCGCAGAACAGCTCGGCTGGCGTGAATTGAATGAACAGGTCGCAGAGATCTATCATGCCCTCCCTGAGGATGAAAAGCCCCGTGCCGCAATCCTCGCCGGGAACTATGGCGAAGCTGGCGCGCTCAACCTCTATGGCGCAGAGCACAATCTGCCGCAGATCATCAGCCCAGCGAACTCTTTCTGGCTACAAGGTCCCCCTAACGAATCGATAGATCTTCTAATCATAGTAGGCTACTCCGAAGAGACCGCCGAAACATTATTCAACCCCTGCGAAGTAGCCGGACTGGTCAGCAATTCATACAATGTCCTGAATGAAGAAAGTAATGACGGAATTATTCTTCTATGCCGTGGACTGCAAAAGCCCTGGTCAGAACTATGGCTTGTCATGCGGAGGTTCATGTGAGTGAACTCCACGCTCTTCGCTTCCTGCTTTCTCGTCTTGAGCGAATTTCAGCCGACTCTGTGGTGGCGCATCATGCCAGCGGAGTCCGCGGGGCGATGCTGAGGGTGGTGGATAAACTCGAAAACGGCAGACCTGTTCCAGGTCACGAAGTGAGGCGATTGATCGAAAGTGGATATGCTTTGTTGGAAAAGGCCGCTCGAGAAAAAATCCAGTAAAAAAAACTTAAGTCAGGGAGGACTTTTGTACGCAACCAATTCATATCCTTACCGTATAGAATACTGCCATTATCAAAATCAGTGAGGATATATGAAACTTACCATCAACAACTTAGGCAAAGAATACAAACGCGGATTTTGGGGCTTGAAAGATTTTTCCCTTGAAATCAAACCCGGAATTTTAGGCCTGCTCGGACCGAACGGCGCAGGCAAATCAACCTTCATGCGTATGCTCGCCACCATCACCAAACCGACAGATGGCAGCATCAAATGGAATGATGTGGACATCATCAAGTCGCCGGATACATTGCGTGATGTACTCGGATATCTTCCACAAGATTTCGGCGTGTATCCCAATTTGAACGCTATTGAATTTCTCGAATACATGGCAGCCATTAAAGGTCTCGACGCCAGCACCGCCAAGAAACGCATTGATGAATTGCTTCAAATCGTGAATCTCAAAGACGCGGCGAAACGTCCGCTGGGCGGGTATTCGGGCGGCATGAAACAGCGCGTGGGAATCGCACAAGCCTTGCTCAATGATCCGCAACTGCTCATCGTCGATGAACCCACTGTGGGTCTCGACCCCGAAGAGCGCGTGCGCTTCCGCAATTTGCTCTCCGATCTTTCCGGCGAACGGATCGTGATTCTTTCTACACACATCGTTTCCGATGTGGAAGCAACCGCCACACACATCGCGTTGGTCGATAAAGGGAAACTCTTGCATGAAGCCGCACCAGAAAGTTTGCTCAGTGAGCTCGAAGGCAAAGTCTGGGAGTGGACGATTCAAAGCGACGACCTGCCCGCGCTCAAAAGCAAGCACATCGTCAGCGGAACGATTCGAAAAAGTGACGGTGTACAAGTCCGCGTGGTGAGCGGCAACCAGCCCACAGCCGAGTCGCGAAGTGTCAGCCCAAATCTCGAAGACGCCTATCTTTATTTCATCGGCGGCAAACAATGAAATCGGCACGCATTATCTATCATCTCGCCCGCGCCGATTTTTTAGAGCGCGTGCGCCGTTATAGTTTTTTGGTCATGCTGGCTCTGGTGGTTCTGCTTGGTTATCAAACCGCCATCGGCAACGTGCGGTTACAGCTTGGCGTATATCGCGGTGAATTCAACTCGGCTTGGATCGGCGCATTGATGTCCATCATCTCGACCTTCTTCATTGGCTGGTTCGGGTTCTATCTCGTCAAAGGCTCGGTGGCGCGCGACAAAGAAACCGGCGTGGGTCAGATCATGGCGACCACACCGATGACCCGCCCCGCGTACATGCTCGGCAAGTGGCTCAGCAACTTTGCAGTATTGATGACGATGGTCGTCATCCTAGCGGTCTTCGGTCTTGTCATTCAAGCCCTCAGCGGCGAAAGTACACAACTCAACGTCGGCGCATTTCTTTCGTCTTTTGTTTTCATCGTCATGCCGGTCATGGCACTCGTGGCAGCCTTCGCGGTCTTGTTCGAAGCCATTCCATTTTTATCGGGCGGCTTCGGCAACATCGTTTATTTCTTTGCGTTCGTCATGATGATCCCGATCACAATGGAAATCACCACCAACAACCCTGCACTTGAACCGCTTGGCATGGCGTTGATGAAAGAAGACATGACGCAAGAGATCCTCAAGGTCTTCCCCGATTACGATGGCAGCTTCATGCTTGGCGGTCTCGACACCGACATCATCGGCACCTTCACCTGGAACGGCATCGACTGGACTCCCGCTGTCATCGCCACGCGTTTTGGCTTTATCGCTCTCGCCGTTGGATTGACTCTGCTCGCCGCGATCTTCTTCGATCGATTCGATCCCTCGCGCGGAAAACCCATGCGGATGAAAAGCACCGCATCACCCTCCGCCGAGCCTGAATCAGCGCTTCCAGCCTCTGCCCCCGCTGTAAATTTGACTCCATTAAACCGCGCTGCGAATCGGTTCAGT
>JAHDWC010000127.1 GCA_023382575.1 Anaerolineales bacterium | reverse complement strand
ATTGCCCGTTCGCAATGGCGCTGGAAGGAGCCTTCGCCGAAATCATATTCGATCTGTCCGGCTGGGACCATCAGCAGGGCATTTGTCCCTTTGTGATGCCTGTCTGGGGCGATGACAACAACGGGCGGTTTGGCGGCGCGATCAATCAATGCAAGCACATCATCTGAGGTGAGCAGGGGTAAATCAACGGGTAAGACCAACACTCCCTGGGTGGCATGCACCTGGGCAATGACCGAAGCGCGCGCCAATGCTGTATTCAAATGCGGTTGCCCATCTTCCTGCACGGTCTTCGCGCCAAGATTACGCGCAATAGTCAGTGCGTGTGAGTCACGACTGACGACCAGGACCTTGTCCAACTCTTTTAAGGAGGTCAAGGTGCGAAGCGTCCGTTCCAATAATTCCTCGTTTAATGCCGCACGTTCTTCTTCCGTCAACGCACCCGCCAGGCGAGATTTTCCACGTCGCAGCGGTTTTACAGGGACAATTGCCCAAAGAGACATGTTTTATAGACTCCCAATAAAATGTAGCACATCGTCCGCCAGCCTCTTTCGGTCGGCTGGCTCGTTCATAAGTGTATCAGTAACAAGCGTCTTAATATTTAAATCTTTAATTACACTTTCGATATTTGAATCCGCATTGTCTAACACGAAACCTTGCAGAATGGTACGATAATGATTCGCCACAGCCAATGCCGAAGGTTCAATTCCCAACTCCGCATACATCTTCGCGGCAGGACCTTTCACCGTCTTTCCGCCGATGATGGGCGAGACCGCCACAACCGGCTTTCGTATCTCTTTGACGACTTGAAGGATGGGATCAATACTTACCCACGGATTCGACGGGCAAAAGACGACGACATCTACTGTCTCAAGCGCCTCATGCACGCCGGGAGCGGGTTCTGCTGCTTCGACTCCGTCAAACCGAAAGCCTCTGACCTTCGGCTCACAGCGTCTGTGGACAAAATATTCCTGAAATGCCAACTCGCCCTCATCCGAAGCGACCATCGTCCGCACCGGGGAATCGGTCATAGGCAGAACTGTGTGTTGAATGCCCCATGCCTTGCAAAAATCACGTGTGATCTGTGAGAGAGGTTGACCCTCTTTGAGGCGGCGTGTTCGTTCGAGGTGGGTGGCAATGTCCTGGTCGCCGAGCCGAAACCAGGCAGGTCCGCCCAACTTTTCCACATTAGTGATGGTATTCCACGTCTCACCAGCGCGTCCCCAGCCAGTCTCAGAGTTTGCCAAGCCTGCAAGCGTGTAACAAACTGTGTCAAGGTCGGGGCTGATAAATAAGCCCAAATGCTCAAAGTCATCGCCAGTGTTGACGATGACAGTCAGGTCTTCGGGCGATAGGATCTGGGCGAGTCCGTCGGCGAGTTTTGCGCCGCCGACTCCGCCCGCAAAGGCAGCGATCTTCACTTTACGATTTCCTCCTGTTTCGTTTGAAAAACGATGATTTCATCCAATGGCTTTCTTTCTCTCACGGCTGGGCTTTCATCCGCATAGCCCAACAAAAACATGGCTTGAGGCTCCCAGCTTTTGGAGATGCCCAGGGCTTTTTGTACGATCTCCTGAGCAAACATGGGACTGCATACCCAAACTCCGCCAAGCCCTTCTGCGTGAGCGGCAAGCAGAAGTTGCATGCCAGCATTGGCCGCAGATTGTGTGGCGATAATGTACTCCGCATTTTTTCTGCGCGCATCGGGATAGGTGTCCATTTCGGTCATGTCCAAGCAGAGGAGGATGACGGCTGGCGCTCCCGTAATGCGTTCACGCGAACGATTGACGAGCTTGATGATCTTATCTGGTGGGAGGTTATCCTTTTCCAGGTCGCGTTCAAATTCCTCTGCCATCGAGTCGGAGAGGTTTTGTTTCGCGTCGGGATCGGTCAACACGACGAAGCGCCAGGGTTGTCGGTTGTGCGCGGATGGGGCGAAGCTCGCCGTGTGGAGAATATCCCGTAGGATAGATTCAGGCACCGGGGCCGATTTGAAGCGGCGGATCGAGCGACGGGTGCGCAGAAACGTGCGTAGATCAACTGTGTTCGTCAAAGGAGATCGGCTGAATCTTGAAGATGATCCGCTTCTGTCCCTCGCGGTACGTCCATGGCTTGCCGTAATATCGCAATGAGAGTTTGTTGATGTGTTCGTCGGCGCCTTCGGTGGTGTAAGAGATGACCTTGCCGCGCATGCCAATGTAGCGATATGGGTCATTGGGATCTTGCACCACCATGGCGACTTCGGGTTGCGCCTTCATGTTGCGGTCTTTGGCGCGTCCTTCGTTGGTGTTGATGAGGATATGTTCGCCATCTGTATCAAACCAGACGGGGGTGACCTGCGGCGTGCCTTTGGCGCTGACAGTGGCAAGATAGAGAAATACCTTGGCTTGATTGTCGAACAGGTCGCGGAATTTTTCGGGGAAATTCATGGTCCTCCAAAGGTTTTTTGATGAAGAGATAACGCATACTGCTGGTGTTGAAATTTAAGATGATGTCAATGTTGTTAACCGTACAACCGAACAGTAAGTTGCTTTTTGCGTCGCGCTTGTTTATATCAAACGTGCATAAGATTCCCGTTAGCGTTCATGTTTGCAACGAATCTTTGCGATTGTCGATATGAAGGGGATTTGTCTTTGCCAGCTTTGCCATCCTCCCAATAAGCTTGTCCCTGTTTCATCGGAACATGTCCATGTCTTTGGGGCGGATAAGTTCCTTAAGCGTGCCTTCGCCAAGCGGATAGGGGAATCCGCGTACATGCACGACAGGTGTGCCTTCTGCAGCTTGCCCCATCATCAATGAAGCGGCAGCGGCAAGTTCGTCTGCCACGGCGACGAGGGTGGCTTTTAGCGTGTAGCCAAAAAGATCTTGCCAGCCACGTTCGTCCACAAGGGCAGGGACACCGCTCAAGCCGATGCAAATACCGACCGTCCCATTGCGCCAGGCGCGTCCGTGCGAGTCAATGATCATCACGCCGAGAGATTTGCCGGTCTTCTGCTTGATCTCTTCGCGCAGTCCCTTTGCGGAACGATCTGGGTCTTCAGGCAATAGCAGGACATAATCTTCATTTGAATCGCCGTCGCCCATCACATTTGAGTGGTCGATGCCGGCATTGGCGCAGACGAAGCCCAACTTATGCTCGACGACGATGACTCCCTTACGGGTTCGTAGCACCTCATTACTTTCACCCAGCATCAGTTCCACAAGACGCGGGTCTTTTTCGGTCAATTCACCAAGTTCGATGGCGCGCGTCGTCGGTTGGACGTTTGCCAGGTTGACCATGCGTCCTTCCGATTTGCTGACGATCTTTTGCGCGAGGACCAGAATATCATCGTCCTGTAATTCCACTTTGGAATCTTGCAGGGACTTAAGAAGAATATCCGCCAGGTTGTCACCCCGGCGGATGATGGGAATGTTTTTTAATGTGTGTAGAATAAGCGACATTGCGTGATACGCCGTACAAATTTTGCACGAACCTCTTACGTTGAAATTTACTTGGGGGTATTGCCTGCCCCTGTGATCTTGATGCCGGCATGGGTGGAACCATATTTTTTGTTGATGCCGATCAGGATGCTGGTCAGCCCTTCGACCACGACCGAGTTTTCGATGGGACCCGCATCCCAACCTTTCAAGCCGGCGGCTTGTACCAGCTTGATGGTTTCGGCGCGGGCGTCTTTGCTGGTGCCAGTGACCAGTACATCACACTCAAAACTGGAATCATCCATGAGATGTTCATGCGAAATATTTTGGAAGGCGGCGCATACCTCCACGCCTTCGCCGACGATCTGTTTTGCCTCTTGCGCCGCGGACCCAGCCGGGGGCATCTGCACGGTGGACACTTTGGGCGGCACGAGTGGCACGGTCACATCCACAAGAAGTTTCCCCTGAAGCTCCTCTTTGACGGATTCCAGCGTATCTTTGTGCGCGGAATAAGGCACAGTCAGCACGACGATGTTCGCTTCCTTCGCCGCCTGTGGGTTGCTCATTCCCACGACAGAGGTTCCATCCCCGAGCAATTCCTGAATCTCCTTTGCAGCGGCGACGGCTTTCTCCTCTGTACGTGAACCGATGAGAACGTGATAACCTGCGCGCGCCCAACGATACGCCAATCCCTTGCCTTCCTTACCCGTTCCACCCAATACTGCAATGGATAATAAAAGATGTTCGTCTTTCATGGATTCTCCGTTGATTTGAATTGAACTAAAGGACTTTCGCAACTTCCTCTTCGTAGCGCTTCCAGATACGTGGAGCAACTTCCCGTGCGCGTGCGGCGATCTCTGTTTCATCGAGGGTCAGTAGTTCGCGGTCTTTCATTAGGAATTTTCCTGCCACCATGGTGCTGGTGACCATGCTTTGCTGGAAACCAAAGATAATGTGCCAGGGCAGGTTGCCGTCAGTGAGTGGCGTGAAGGGCTGATAGTCCACGAAGACCAAATCCGCGACGGCACCAGGGACGATCTGCCCGATGGGTGCAGCGGGGAAGAATATATTGGCAAGTGCGGCGTTGTTGTAAACGGCCATTTGCTGGACGTCATATCCGCCCATGCGGCGTGGATCGCGATGCTCCACCTTGTGAAGCAGATATGCTGTCTTCCATTCATCCCACATGGAATTGGTGAAGCCGTCGTTGCCGAGGCAGACCTTGATGCCCATTCGCAGCATGGATTCGATCTGAGCCACGCCCACACCGTTGTTCATGTTCGAGCGCGGCTGATGCGAAAGCCAGGTGCCCGTCTCTTTGAGGATTTCCATCTCACGCCCATCAAAATGGACGCCATGTGCGGTGATGGTGTTTGGTCCGAGAAGGTTGTGTTTTTGCAGGCGGTCGATCACCCGCATGTTGGATTTTTGCAGGCTGTCGTATTCGTCGGACTCGTGCTCTGCGGTATGGACGTGGAAACCTGTCCCTTCGGGTGCGGCGGCGCGGCAGGCTTGCAGGGTTGCACCGGAAAGTGTCAGGCTGGCATGCAAACCAAAAGTTCCAGCGAGGCGCGGATGCGGGTCAGAGGCGAGGCGTTTGAGAAACCGTACATTTTCACTGATGCCCGCGCTGGCTTTGTCGCTTCCATCGCGATCGGTCACTTCGTAACAAAGCACGCCGCGCAATCCGCTTTTATCCACGGCATCGGCGATGATGTCGAGCGAGCCATCGATGTAGTTGGGTGAGGCGTGATGGTCGATGAGCGTAGTCGTGCCATGTTTGATGGCATCCACAAGAGACACCAATGCAGAATAACGAATCCCTTCCGCATCGAGCGAACGGTCGAGCGGCCACCACAACTTGCGGAGAATCTCCGGGAAATCTTTTGGCGCGGGTCCGGGGATCGCCATGCCGCGTGCAAACGCGCCATAGAAATGCGTGTGCGCGCAGATCCCGCCTGGCATCACATATTGACCCTTCGCATCCGTCGGCTTGACCTTGGGATGTTTTGCCGTCAACGCTTTGGTCGTCCCGACTTCCTTGATATGTCCGCCTTCGATGTAAATGGCATGATTGGAAAGTACCCGATTGGGAGACTCCCATGTGATGACGTTTGCATTTGTAATTAACATGACTAACCTAATCCATACTGGTTGGGATGGGGAAGTTTGACGCCCGAAGCGCCAATCTCCCACAGGGTGTTGAATGCGGCTTCGCGAAGCTCAGGTTCGTCCTTGTACATCGCTTCGTAGATTTGGGTCAGCACGCCTTCGTTTGGCGTGAATTTCAAATAAGGCAGGGCGGCAAGACGGCTGTCAGGGTCTTCGCCTTTTAGCGCCAGCAAAAGAATGTCTGTTGCGGGAACACCCGGTGAGACGCCCATTCCGTTTTTGGCGGCGAACTCGATCAGCCACGGTGATTCATGCGGCGCTTTAAGTTTGCTTGGTGCAAGCGAGTCGACATGGGTCTTGGCATCCAACACTTCAGTGGCGGCATTGCGGACGATCCACTGATCGTCTTCGATCTGCGCCTTCTTCAACAACTCAATTGCCCACTCTTCCTGGATGCGTCCCAGTCCATACACGGCGGCGCGGCGCAGCAGGATGTCGTTCAATGTCATGCCATCCTTTAGCATGGCATATCCTTCATTTGGATCGTTCGCCAGCGCTTCCCCGGCGGCGCGACGGATTTCCTCATCGCCTTGAAGCAACGTGTGTGCGACAAGTTCCAACGCTTCGGTCGTGCCGATAGCAACCAACGCCATGCACGCGGCGCGGCGGACATTCATGCTCGGAGCTTGCAAGGCATGTCCAAGAGATTTCACGGCTTTTGCATCGCGGATCGCCCCTGAGCCGAGGATCGCAAGGTGGATCAATTCAAACGACATGGTGTTGGCAAATTGACGGAACAGAGTCGCGGCGGCAGGATCGTTGCTATAAGCGAAAGCCGCCATGGCTTGTCCGCGCAGGCTGAGGGGCAGACGTTCCGCCTGCAAGATGCCCGCCAATTCACCAAACAAACGTCCGCGCCAGGGTGCGTTCTTGGGCGCGTCACGCAGCCAACGTGCGGCTGTGAACAATGGCTTTTGCATGGGCAAGCGTGAATATTCCAAAAGCGCGTGGACCAGCTTGCTTGCGTCGCCAGTGGCGGCGAAATAACGCATGGCTAAATATTTGCCCGACCAATCGCGTTGATCGAGGATGAGTTCTTCGGCGTTGTAATTCGTCAAGGCTTGACCGGCAAGGTAGCCTGCAAAAATGGGATGCAGGAAACGCATCCGGTTGTTGGGATAGGAGACCAATAACCCGCTGGCAGCCATCTTACCGAGAAGTCCGCTTGACGGTGTGGAGACCTTCTCGACCTTCTTCTTGCCTCGTTTAGGCTTCGCCTCTTCTTCGATGACTTCAGCCTCTGGCTCACCTTCTTCAACAGCATCTTCTGCCACTTCGAAAGACTTAACCCATGCACGCGCCTTGCGCGGATCAAACACTGGCTGAGCGCTGACTGTCACCTGCATGGCAAGGGTTTCCAGCGCAGCCACAGGCGTATTGACTGGTGCAATTCTGCGGATATGAGTTGCAATCGCTTCCAATACGTCCGAGCCGAGACTATCCCCTGCATACGCGCCCCAGACTTTAAGAGTCAACTCAAGGGGAGATAAATTCGCGTTGTCAGCAGCCAGCCAGGTGTTAAGTAGAAGCGGGTCAACTTGCTCAGGTCCCGTCTGTGCCCAGGCTTCCAGTGCCACGGTCTGTGACCACAACTCTCCCCACTTTTCGATCAGCGCCTGACTTTCTCGCGCCGACCAGGCGCACAAGGCAAGCGGTGCAAAACCAAGCGCTACCAAACCATCCAGATATTCTGGCGCGCCCGTCGTGACGATGCGCGTCTTGGGATGGGTTTGCAGGAGTAGCTTGAAATAATCTGAAACGACCTGCTGTTCGTCCGGCGTGATCTCATCATAGCCATCGACGAGTATCAGCGCATTGTCGTGCTTGAATGCGTTTTGAATGAAGTTCGAAAGTCGGTTGTAATCGAACATGCCGGCCTGTTCGGCGGCGGATTCGATCAGCGGATTCAACACATTCTTTGGATCTTTGACGGGGATATTTAAGTCAGCGACATGTAAGAGGAAAGGAACCGCTTCCTTCAATTCTCCAAGGCTCTCGCTTCGATTCGCGGCGAGACTTGCCAGATGAGCCAGCGCCACCGTCTTCCCGACGCCGGGCTGTCCAACGACGACGATGTTGGAGTTGCCAGAGATCGCCTGCGGAAGTGTGAACATTTGCGGACGATACACAGCCGCAATCTCCGGCCAAGTTGGCAGATAAGGTAGAGTCTGCGTGACGATGTCTTCGAATTTGGGCGGAGTGCCCGGTTCCACGCGCGGCGGCGGGGCGAGCAATAGAGGTTCCTGCAAAATCTCATCCAGCGCGAAAAGAGGCGCAGCGAGGTGCATGCCTTGTGCGCGTCGCAAGGTGGCGCGGCGGTGATTCTCTTCCACCGTACTGCTCTTGCGGGTTTGTGCGACTTCACGTTGCTCGCGCCAACCCTCGCGCATTTCGTTCCACAGCGGACGCGCGCGCGTGACGATCAGCCAAAAGGCGATCCCGGCAGCAAAGCCGACAAAGAAGGAGAAGGGATCGATGGCAAAGGAAAACATAATCAGTTCGCGAAAAGGATTCGTCCGCAAGAAGGACAATGAATGAGGGTTTTCTGTGAGCGCGCGTTCTGTTGAACAGAGGCGTTGATGTTCGTGCCACAAGCGGCGCAGGCGCCGTCTTCTACTTCAGCGACTGCCACGCCGCGTTTCTGTCGGCGCAGGTCTTCATAAACATGTAACAAATCGCTCGAGATGGGCGTGATCGCAGCTTCACGTTCTTCTGCCAGGCTTTCCAGTTGTCTGGTAAACGAGGAACGCTCCTCGATCAGACTCGAATGTTCGCTTCCCAAGCGCGCTTGGATGCCTTCCAGATCAGCCTGCGCGGATTTTAATTCCGCCGCCGCAGCCTCGACCTTGAACATTGCTTCCAATTGACGCTCTTCCAACGTGGTGAGATGTTTCTTCAATGATTCGACATCTTTCTGCAAATCCTGAAGTTCTTTGGGGTTCTTTACACTTCCGCCGTACAAACTGGATTCGGTTTGTTCGATTTTGATCTTTTGAGTCTCTACTTCGTTTTCGGCGAATTTCAACTCATGCAAGGCAAGGTGATGATCTGACTGCGCATTTTCCATGCGCGTCAACGCAGACTTTAGCTCGGCATCATTTTCGAGCGTCTTGCGGATGGCTTCGAGCCGGGTCTGTGCGCGGTCGATCTGTCTGTCTACTTGCTGAAGACGGAAAAGACCCAGGGAAGCACTCATGGCTCGAATTATATACGAAGAGTGAAAAAATAACCCGTTTTCATCGAAAACGGGTTTGGACGGTTATTGAATTGAAATGTTGAAATAGTTATACACTGCCTGGGTCAAATCCACGAAGAGCGGATTGGTAATGTCCCAGATGTTTTGCACGGGATGATATGTGTAAATCGAAAGGACAAAATTCCCGCCGGGTGAGTACACAATGCCGACATCACTTGTATCATGCATGACGCCGTCACGCGAGAGGACGTATCCATGCTTGTGCGGTACGAGTGTGCCATCGGGCACGCCACCCTGGATGAGCGAACCGAGCTTATCCTGTGCCATGAAATCGATCAGCAACTGGCAAGTTGCCGGGCTGACCTTATCCGGGAAGGCGGCGATGAGGGCGCCTCCGCCGTTTTGGGCACATTGATAAATATCCGCGAGCAGAATGCCCATCTCAGCTGCTGTGGTCTGTGAATAGGGATCGGGCTCGGTAAATATATCAGTGCGGGAATTGCTGGGCGTGATGCGACCCGGCAAGAGATTGGGAGCACCAAGATAGAACATGCCACCGAGAAAGGTGCTTTGCAAGCCCAACGCTTCCATATTTTGGGTGACAATGATCGGTCCATTGGTCGGGTCGATGCGTTCGAGGACGAGGTCTGTAGCGGAGTTATCCGAGCGACCCAACACGCGCGAAATAATGTCCGCGGTTTGGGCATCGAGGTCACTGCCACGGTTGATCAGATATGATGCGACGATGGGCACTTTGATGGTGCTGGAGGCGGTGAATGCCACATCTGGTTCGACCGTGATCTCTTGCTTGTTATTGATGGCAAAATGGACTTCCTGTCCGGTCTGTAAATCCATCATATAAAAGCCGATCAACCCATCAAAATTTGAAGTGATGATAATTTGCTTTAGCAAAATTTCGAGATTGTCGATGGTGGGTCTCGCTGCGGAACTACGGATGTAGGAAAGCGCCACCGAGCGGCTGGTCGGTGAACGAAGCGCATCGGTGATGAGCAGAACGGCGCGCTCGATGTCGAGCGTCTGTCCGGGAGCGCCGGGCAGGAACGAGGTCCCGCCGGGAATCGGCTGGGCGGGAGCAGGCGGCTCGTCGTAGCGTGAGGCGATTTCGTTCTGCAAATATTCGCGCAGACGTTCCTCAGAGATGGTGGCGCTGAGTGGAATTTGAGTCTCGGGTGGGGTACGGCTCCAGATGAAGTCCCAGAATCCGCCCCAGAAAGAGCCGCCAGTACGGGAAAGATCCGCGGCGGCTAGCATGGTTTCAATATCAATCGAAAAGCCGACCGTGCCCGGGTCGATGTGGATCACGGCTGCGTCATATTTCGCTTCGATGGGGGAGGTATACACCTCAAGCAGACGCTGCGACGCCTCTGCCGGCGATAAGCCTCCGACTGGGACGCCGGCGATGGTCATTCCGGCGGGATAGTTGTTGCGCTGGCGGCTGAAAGCGATCAATGAAGTGATGCTGAGGACGAGTGCGGCGGTCAAAAACAGGATGGAAACACCCCGAAGGATGGTATTGGTATTGCGATTTCTCACGTTGTGCGGCCTCCAAAGTTATGACAAATATCACGGAAAAAGTATAACATACCGAAACAGAGGGCTTGTGCTAGAATAAGTCAGCATTAATGATTTTCCACCTCATTTCCAAGGACGGATAATGCTTCGTTCTCTCCTGATCTACCTTTCCAAAGCCGCCTGGGCGCAAAAGTTGATCACAAGTTGGGGATTTGCCTGGCGCACCGCATCCCGTTTTGTTGCGGGGACAACACTTGAAGACGCCTTGCGCGTCGTCCGCGAATTGAATGCCAAGGGGATCAACGCCACGCTCGACCATCTTGGCGAGCACACCAGCACTCCTGAAGAAGCGCAGCAAGCTACCGAAGAGATCTACGCCACGCTCGACGCGCTCGGGGCTGATCCCAGCCTCAGGGGCAATGTTTCCATCAAGTTGACCCAGATCGGTCTCGGCTTGGATGAGACGCTGTGCGCCGAAAACCTCGAACGCACCCTCGCGCGTGCGCGTCAGAACAAGACCTTCATCCGCATCGATATCGAAGATACACCCTATACCGATAAGACCATCAATCTGTATTATGCGCTGCTCGAAAAAGGATACGACAATGCCGGCATGGCGGTTCAGTCCTATTTGTATCGCGCCGAGGCAGATATCCGCCGCATGATGCAGGAAGCGACCCGCATCCGACTCGTGAAGGGGGCGTATCGTGAACCGCCAGATAAAGCCTTCCCCAAGAAGGCCGACGTGGACGCGAATTACGACCTGCTGACCAAGATCCTGATCGATACGGCGCTGGCTGTTAAATCTTCGCTCAGCGAAGATGGACGCATCCCGCCCATCCCGGCCATTGCTACGCACGACGAAAAACGGATCGCATTTGCGAAGAGCTATGCCGAAAAGGTGGGCTTACCCAAAAGCGGACTGGAGTTCCAAATGCTGTATGGCATCCGCCGCGATCTACAGGAACAGCTTGTGAAGGAAGGGTATCCCGTGCGCGTCTACGTTCCCTTTGGCACTCATTGGTATCCGTACTTTATGAGGCGCTTGGCGGAACGTCCCGCTAATATTTGGTTCTTCATCTCGAATTTCTTCAAAGGGTAAACGATAGCCCTCGGAGGTTTCAAATCTCCGAGGGCTTTTATATTTGTTCAAGTAGACTCTACTGCCAGCAACCATCTGCTGGACAAGCGAAGTGGGGAATATCATATCTAGGCGCCTTGTTGGGCGGCGGTTTTATCAAAGAATTTCTGATAAGTAACTCCATCAAGGTTTTCTTCGTAATATCGCGGCATGATGTATCCTACTTGATAGCCAATCGCTTCATAGAAAAGCCGTCCACGTTCATTGGTGGTTGGCGTATCGACATAGACACCCCGTGCGCCACAGGTGCGGGCGAAGGCTTCTGCTTGGGATACCAATGCAGAGGCGGCTCCATGCCTGTGAAGGGACGGATCGACAGCCAATCCTTGAATCTGTGCAAGGCGATTCCAGATATGGAATTCGACAAAAACAAAGCCAATAGTTACTTCTTGTCGTCGCGCCATGAATACAGCCGAATTGCTATTCCGGGCAAATTGGATGGCTGCTTGCTCAAAGGCAAGTATGTAATGTTCGTCCCATCCAATGCTTTCAAGGATGCGCCGAATGTGTTTTGGATCGTCGGTTTGAAATGGACCAATCTGGATTTGTGTTGTTTTATTGTTCTGCAAGATTTCTCTCCTACAGCAAAGCGGAGGCGGGGGCATGCTTTGTTAGGCAGCTTTGACAAAAGGATACTTAGCTTTTAGGTGGACTCTTAGTAAATTCATTTGTTCTCAAAAACTTCTTTAAGCGTTGATGCGTTTCCTCCAAAGATACATTCATCGATTCTATTACTTCCTTAAGCTCGTTGTATACATTTTTGTTTGAAAAAACCGCTTCTTCTAACAAAGATTCGAACAAATCTATAGGAGAGATCTTGCTTGCCTTGCGTTTTCCTGCGTTTATTTTGGCTTTGTCAATTACTTGTTTGACATGTTCCCCTAAATAGGGCTGGGAAGGCATTTCTTCTTCGTTTTTAATACTTTTTTGGACGAATAAATCTTCTAATAGTTTCTTTCCTCTTGATGGGTCTAACCCATTGGTAGATAAAAAAAATTCCAAATTATTACCGGGACTATCAAACAAAGCCCACAAGAAATGCTCAGGCATTAGTTCTTTATAGTTGTATTTACGTTTTAACTCCGCAGAAGATTTGGCAACCTCAATTGCTTCAGCGTCAAAGTGAGAATTATCTTCTTTACGCTTAAATCCTTGAGCTAACAACCAAATGCTGATAAGTAAAATTATCAGCATAATAAATGCTAGGTTTTGGTCAAATAAAGAGGTGGCATTTTGAGTTATTAGATACATGGTTAATTTTCAGGACCTTGCTGTCCAACGGACTTGCGCCAAAGCTCTCGTAGAGGGTCATCTCTGATAGTGGGATGCCTGCACCTTGCCGCACAACGTCCCGATGTCTTTCGGGAGGCACAGGTGGATGACAGTCCAGGGAAAAAGGATAAGGCGTCGTCCCAGGCGACAGGATGTCGCCCCTGCACGGTTTTTTG
>JAHDWC010000126.1 GCA_023382575.1 Anaerolineales bacterium | reverse complement strand
CGCCGCATCAACGAAATGCTAGTCGCAAAACAATAAGAAATTATCACGCGCTCGACTTTCAGGGAACTTCATGACAAAAATATTGATGGTGGACGACGACAAACTGGTCACTGACCTATTGGATAAACTCCTTCGCTCCGAAGGCTATGAGACCGTTGCGGTCAATGAAAGCGCCAAAGCGATCGAAACAGCCAGGGCTGAAAAGCCCGACTTGATCCTGCTCGACCTGATGATGCCCCAGCCAGACGGATTCCGTGTGTGCAGAATGTTACGTGAGATTCCCCAGTTTTCACACACCCCCATCATCATCGTCACCGCGCTCGATGACAGCGACAGTCGGGCAGTGGCTTTTGGCGCTGGCGCGAACGATTACCTCGCCAAACCATTCCACCCAGATGAGCTCGCCGAAAAAATTAAAGTCGCACTCGAAGAATAAAAAAAGAACGCCCAGTATTGGGCGTTCTTTTTTGCCGAAATCTATTTCAATGTGCGGATATAAGCGACCGTCTGCCAAATTTGTTCATCGGTCAGGATTCCCTTCCAAGCCACCATTGACGTACCTGGCTTGCCTGTCGCAATCCGCCAGAACAGGTAATCATCACCGACCTGCGCCGCAATATCAGGCAGGTTTTTCGGTTGAGGGTCAAGCGCCGCCCCGGCAGGACCATCCCCATGCCCCTGCGGACCGTGGCAGGCTGCGCAATTGGACTCGAACACATCCTTACCAGATGCAGCCGCATCAGAGCCTAACGGATTCGTCTGCCCGGCATACTCCGCCGGGACGGCGTCAAACGTCACCGCTTCTTCAGATCCGCTACCGCCGCCGCATGCTGCGAGCACGATTGCGCTCAAGACCAACACCCCAAACAAGACTTTCTTCATCATAAACCTCCGGTTGAATTGTCGCAACATTATACGAGCCAGTGAACGAACTCACTGTGACTTTTATCACGCTGCTATTTCTTGCGTCGTCCGCCTTTAAGCTCACGCTGAAGCTTTTCAAACCCATCCCAATCGCCCTTCGCTGCCAGCTTCGCCTGATCGATCCAGCCTTCCGGGTTCATCATCTGCAAGCCAGCCCCATCTAACAGTTTCTGAACATCCGCCGCCTTTGCCTGGGCAAGGTCTTCAAACGTCTCAATGCCCGCCCGATTTAACAGCTTGACGGTTTTAGGTCCGATGCCCTCGATCTTGACCAAGTCATCTGCCACCTTTTTTCGCTTCGGTTTGGATTCCTCCGCCTCCACCATGACCTCAACCTGTTCCGGTTTTCTCGAAGCGGACCACCACCCAAGCAGAATCGCCAGGACAAAGATCGCAAGACCAATGTACAAAATCCACAAAAGTTCGGTATTCGGGCCTTCTGCGCCTTCCGCCAATACTTTCAATGCCAGCATAGTTTCCTCCGAAATTATGAATTGCGTGCTACTTATACGTGAAAACAGAGAGCGTGTCAATTCTTGGGTAAAATAACGCAACTTTATCCTGGAGCCGCTTCATGAAACTCAAACCCTGGCAAGTGATCGTCATCGCTGTTGCTTTCGTCGTTATCGCCCTTCGGTTGATCTCCAAGCCCGCGCCGGACCATCCCTATTACTCTGCAGACTTGAACTATCCGCTCGTGATCGCACATCAAGGCGGTGATGGCGTCTGGCCCGGTGAAAGTATGCTCGCCTTTCAAAACGCTGTCGACCTTGGCGTGGACGTGCTCGAAATGGACTTACACATCACCAGCGATGGTGTGCTCGTCCTCATGCACGATGAAACTGTAGTCCGAACCACCGATGGCACTGGTGAAATTGAATCCATGACCCTGACAGAAATTAAGCAACTTGATGCCGCCTACGATTGGTCTCCCGACGATGGTGCCACCTTCCCCTATCGTGGACAGGGCATCCAAGTTGCCACCCTTGAAGAAGTCTTCACTGCATTTCCAGAAATGCGCATGACCATCGAAATCAAGAAGACGAACAGCTCGATGGCGAAGCCATTCTGCGATTTGATCCGCGCATACGACATGCAGGAAAAAGTTCTCGTCGCTTCGTTTCATGATGAACGTCTGAAAGAATTCCGCGCGGAATGTCCTGAAGTCGCCACCTCCAGCGCAAAAGACGAAACGACTGTCTTCGTGTTGATGACAAAAGCCTTCCTTGGCGGTTTCTATTCACCAGCATTTTATTCCCTGCAAGTGCCGGAAGAATCGGGCGGCATCACTGTCATGACGCCTGCCTTCGTCAAAGCAGCGCATGCTCGCAACCTCGCCGTCGAGCCGTGGACCATCAACGACGCAGAGACCATGCGCAAGTTCATCGAATGGGGCGTGGACGGCATCATCACTGACCGCCCAGATATCATGATGGAAGTTTTGGGACGCTAACAAATAAAGAGGAGCGGCAGAATTGCCGCTCCTCTTTTCGATCGACTTATTCCATCCACATTACACGGTCTTCAAACCCCTGACGTGTGTATGGTTCTGGCAAAACATCAGGATAACCAATATACAAAAATCCGATAATATGCTGATCGGGATCAAAGCCGAAGAATTGCTTCACCTTCGCATCGCGCGCCCATTCACCTGTACGCCAGATCGCGCCGAGTCCCAGAGCATGTGCTGCCAGCAAGATATTCTGGCAAGCCGCCGAAGCCGCAGAAACATTCTCGATCTCAACGATCTTCGTCTCGGCAGGTTTATCTACACCTACAGCAATAACGACGGGTGCGCGGAGCGGCAACGCTCGGGTCTTGTCTAAACCTTCAGGCGGCGTGGCAGGGTTCCGTTCCAGAAAAGAAGCGGCCATCACATCGCCCAATTTCTTGCGACCCTCCCCTGTCAACACTACAAAACGCCACGGGCGCACCTTGTGATGATTCGGTGCCTGCGCCCCTGCGCTTAAAAGTTTTTCGATCACGTCACGCGGCAATAGGTCAGGTTTGACCTTGCTGACAGTGACACGTCCATGAATTGCATCAAACAGTTCCATTATGTTCCTCCGGCGTCACAGACGCTTGCGGGTAAAATTGTCTTACCATGAAAATATTTTACTCCGAAGTCCATCGCCAGCATTACCCGCCTTTCGAAGTGTTCGATGGCGGCAAGCGTGTGCAATATTTTGAAAACCCCGACCGCATGGACAAAATTTTAGCGGCTTTAAAACAAACCGATTGGGCTGAATTTAGCGAGCCGGAAGATTTCGGGCTTGACCCGATCCTCGCTGTGCACGACAAAGATTACATCAACTTCCTCGCCTCATGCTGGGAAGAGTGGCTGGACTCTGACCCGGAAGTTGCGGCGTCGCCGGAAACGCATGCCTTCCTGCCGGCTACATTTGCCTTGCGGCGAACATCACGCCCTACCTCCTCCCTGTTGGGACGCGGCGGCTATTACATCATGGACTTGTCCGCTTGCATTGTGGCTGGAACGTATAAAGCGGCATTGGCTTCTGCCAATTGCGCGTTAAGCGCCGCGAAAGAGGCTATCAGTAGTCAACGATCCGCGTTTGGGTTATGCCGTCCGCCAGGGCATCATGCTGGCAAAGACTATGCGGGTGGATACTGTTTTATCAACAATGCCTCAGTGACCGCAAACTGGCTATGCGCAAAAGGAAAGACTGCCCTCCTGGATATTGATTATCACGCTGGCAACGGCACACAGGATATTTTCTACGAACGGAACGATGTGCTGACCATTTCCATTCACGGCGACCCAGATTTTGAGTATCCGCATTATGCTGGCTTTGCCGATGAAACTGGCGTTGGCGCGGGACTCGGCTTTCATAAAAACTATCCGCTGGCGAAAGATACCGGAGACGAAGGGTATCTCTCCGCGTTGGACGATGCGCTGACAATGATCCGCGAATTTGCGCCGCAATATCTGGTTCTGTCCACTGGCATGGACACTTTCGATGGCGATCCGCTGGGGAAATTTCACGTTACACAAAATGGATTCCGTGAAATAGGAAAAAGGATTGCTAGCCTTGGGTTGCCTACTGCCATTATTATGGAAGGCGGTTACGCCAATGCAGCCCTTGGCGAAAATATCTGCATCTTATTGGAGAATTTCAAATGAAACGATGGCTTGTGTTTTTTACAATTTTAGTTGTCGCCTCACTGGCTTGTGGCGTCCCAGCTCTGCAACCTGCCACACCCACTGCTCCTCCTCCCACTGAAACGGCCACCCCAACATCTACATCAACCCCTGAGCCAACCTTTACTCCAACTCTTACTCTTACACCCACCATTACATTTACTCCCACGGTCACACCCACGCCAACCGTCTCTGCGCCGACCGTGACCGCAAACAAGCAGGCACATTGTCGTTATGGTCCATCAGCTGCCTATCTCCATGCCGCGGACTTATACGCGGGCGACAAGGGGACCATCCGCTATCGGGCATTGTACAGCAATTGGTTATATGTCCAATTCGAAAAGATCAATTATTCATGTTGGGTCGCCCCTTCTGTAGTGGATGTAGTCGGGGATATCAGTACGCTTCCGAAAATCGAACCTGACCTACAGCGCATCGGAAGCAATATGTATGGTCCGCCGCAAAATGTGCAAGCGACGCGCAACGGCGATGAAGTCACCATCACCTGGAGTCAGATGCGCATGACCGCCGATGATGATCGCGGATATTTCTTCGAAGGGTTTGTCTGTCAAAATGGCGCTTACTTGTGGTGGACGCAGGACTTCCCCGAACAGACGATCACCAGCTTTACCATTAAGGATGAAGCGGGTTGCCATGCCGCATCCTATGGAAAACTTTACACGGTCGAAAAACATGGGTATTCCAAACCTGTCGATATTAACTGGCCGGCACCTTAAATTGACGAATCAAAAAACTCCCAAGAAGTTGGGAGTTTTTTGATTTCGCATCACAGACTATTTGACGATTCCTGCTTTTTTGAACGCACCTTCCAGCACATCAATGGTGACCGGTTTCACCACCATCGCCTGGGCGCCACCGCGCATCACATGCTGACGGGTTTCGGGCTGGTCATCAGATGTGATGACCACCACCGGCACGCGCATCAAACGCGGCTCACGACGGATGTAAGCAAGCACTTCCGTACCGTCTACGCCGGGCATGTTAATGTCAAGGCAAATAAAACCCGGCACAAAACTCGCCAGCATAGACATTGCCGGGCTGGACCCATACGCGACTTTCGCAGGCAGGTCTAACAGCCCAAGCATTTGCTGCAATGCATCCGCCGTTTGGCGGTTGTCGTCAATGATCAATCCTTCAGCCATCAGTCCTCCAAAATCACGTTGCCCATCACAGACACGTCATAACCCTTCAGTTTTGAAACCGACTCTCTGAAACGCACATCCACTAAAAGGTCAAAGAGAGGCGCAAGCAGGTCGTCTTCTGCAAACTGTTTCGGGATCACCAGGTCATATCGCTCCTGGAAGAGCGGAATAAAATCCAAATCCAAGGCTTGCGCGGCAGCGGCTACACCCAGCCCACAATCGGCGCGACCCGATGCAACAGCGGCCGCCACACCCAAGTGAGTATACTCTTCCTGATTATAGCCTGCAATGGAATCGGATGAGATTGTCATCAAATTCAAATGATAATCTAATAAGACGCGCGTACCAGCACCACGCTGCCGGTTCACAAATTGGACCTTGGGGTTGGTCAGATCCTTCAGGGTTTGAATTCCCTTCGGGTTCCCCTTCTTAACAATCAGCCCCTGGTCACGCCCAACCAAAGCCACCACTTTGACTGGAATATCTGGCATGTATTGGCGAATGTATGAAATGTTGTATTCGCCATTTTGCGGATCGAGCAGATGCGAACCCGCTACATGCGCCTCGCCACGACGCAACGCCACCAACCCGCCCTGCGAGCCGACATTCGCCGACGCCAATCGGCGGTCATGCTCGGCAAGGAATTGAGCAATCAGGTCGAGCGTTAGGTCATGCGAGCCAATGGCGAGGATGGTTTTCTCGATCTCAACTTTGCTGCGATACAAGCGGACTTGGATCTCTTCGCCTGCTTCCATGCCCTGTGTGCCGCTCGGAATGAGTGCCAACCCATCCGCTTGCACCAACGAAGTGATGACGCCCGCTCCGCGCGAAAGCGGCGCAGCAAGAAGCTTCTGACCGACCTTGCCCACCACCACGCGGACAAAGTCATCATCGCCCGCAGGCGAGACCAACTTACGCGTGAGGATGGCGGTTTCGGTCGGCAGCTCCAGCGGGCGCCGTCCCAACCATTTGGCGATAACCGGTTCGACAAAAATATCAATGGTCAGTGCTGCTGAGACGGGGTAACCGGGAACACCGATAATCGGGACATTGTCCATCGTCTGATGTCCGAGATTTATCGTCCCAAGTATCACCGGGTGTCCTGGACGGACAGCCACACCATGCACCAAAAGCGTGCCTAATTTTTCCACAACTCGTGAGGAGAAATCTTCTGCTCCAGCCGAAGAACCTGCATTGAGCAGGACAAGGTCATGGGTTTTTGCGGCTTCAGCCACCTGCTCACAGATCAAATCGAAATCATCCACAGTGATGGGGTAACGCGTCGGCTCGCCACCCATCTGTTTAATCTGCGCTGCCAACACCAGTGAGTTGTATTCGAGAATGTCGCCTGCTTTGAGCTTTGAACCGATCGGGACGAGTTCCGTTCCAGTCGGCAAAATGGCCACTTTCGGTTTGCGCGCCACGCGGATGGTTTGATGTCCCGCCGCGGCAATGGCGCCCAGGTCTGCGGGCTTCAAGATATGACCAGCCGGCAAAACCAGTTGCGTCGCGACGATGTCCTCGCCCAATGGGCGGACATGCGCCCACGGCGCGACCGAAGCGCGAATGCGAATCGACTTGGGCTTGCGAATCTCTTTTGTGATCTGGTCGTTCTCGTCCAACGATTCGACATTTTCAATCGGGATGACCGCATTCGCCCATTCAGGAAGCGGATCACCTGTATCGACGTACTGCGCCTGCGGACCTGTGTACAGCATCACTGGCGCGGACGGTTGCGCGCCAACCGTATCCACTGCGCGGACGGCGAAGCCATCCATTGCTGAGGCGTGATAATGCGGCGAGGAAATCTCCGCCCAAATTGGTTCCGCCGCGACGCGCCCAAGTGCGTTTTCATCCAATCGAATTTCTTCCGCACCGAGAGTGCGCCACAGGTTCGACTCCTGCAAGGCTTCACGCAGACGGGCTTGGGCTTGAGAGAGTGGGATGTCGTGAAGATAGACAGACATTCGATTCAATAAAGGTAATTGGTGACTGGTCATTGCCAGTCACCAATCCCTACTTATCCAATTCCATCCATTGCTGCGCCAAGGCGTTTGACAATCTCATCTACTTCGTCTTCGTTGATGGAGATCGGCGGCGAGAACGCCAGCGTATTTCCAAGCGGACGGGTGCGCAATCCGTTCGCTTCGGCAGCTTTGAAGATCTTCATCGTCATGGCAGGATCAGCCGCCTTCGTCTCTTTGTTCGAGACAATTTCCACGCCGCAGACCAAGCCGAGTCCGCGCACATCGCCGACGAAGGAAAATTCGCTGAGAGATTTCAACCCGTCGAGCAGACGTTTCCCCAAGTCACGCGCGCGCTGCGGGAAGTTCTCACGTTCCATGATCTCGATGTTCTTAAGTCCCACCGCACACGCCATGGCGTGACCGGAATAAGTGTAGCCGTGCATGTAGGCTTCAGTATCCGCCGCAGATTCCATCGTCTCGCGAATTTCATCCGAGATTTGAATGCCGCCCAATTGAGCATATCCGCTGGTGATGGCTTTTGCAAACGAGAGAATATCTGGTTTGATATTCCAATGCTTGAGCGCAAACCATTCGCCTGTGCGACCAAAGCCAGTGATGACTTCGTCCGCGATGAGCAGCACTTCGTATTTATCGCAAATCTGGCGGGCGAGCGGGAAATAATCGTCAGGTGGAATGATGACTCCACCGACACCCATCACAGGTTCGGCGATGAATGCGGCGACAGTATCCGCGCCTTCGCGGAGAATGGCTTCCTCCAAGGCGCGTGCCGCAGCCTGACCGACCGTCTCACCGGGTTTGATATCGCCTTCATAACGATATGGATTCGGCGCGGGAATGTGAGCGAATCCATCCACAGCTGGACCGAACATGGTGTGATATTTCTCCAAGCCCGTCGCAAATGTCGCGGACATGGTCACACCGTGATAAGCTCCCTTGCGGGCAATGACCTTGTATTTGGTCGGCTTGCCCTTGCGCTTCCAGTAATAACGCGCAGTCTTGAAGGCAGAATCATTCGCCTCGGAACCGCCAGATGTGAAGAAGGTGGAATTCAAGCCCTCGTAGGCAAAACCAGCCAGTTTCTCAGCCAATTGAATGGACGGCAGGTTGGTCATGCCCGAGAAGTTGGATGTGAACGCCAAATTCATCATCTGGTCGTAGGCGGCTTTGGCAAGTTCTTCACGCCCATACCCCGCATTGACATTCCACAAACCAGCCATGCCATCCAGGATCTTGCGTCCATCGGTCAAGTGCAGCCAAACACCTTCGCCTTTCTCGATCACAAGCGGGTTGGCATGTGACTTGGGATGATAAACGGGGTGTAATTGCTTTTTATCTTTCTCGATCCAGTTCTTGGTTTGGTCAGTCATTCCGAATCTCCAGTTCATCGTTGAAAGTTGAACACAAAAACGTACTATCCCAACACTTCCACATCGTGCGGACCTGACTCTTTCAATCCCGCACCCGTCATACGTACAAAGATGGCCTTCTCTTGGAATTCCTCAATGTTCTTTGCGCCGCTGTAACTCATTCCAGATTGCAGTCCACCGACGAGTTGAGTCAACACTTCGCGCGCCTTGCCGCGATATGGGACAGCCGCTTCGACTCCTTCTGCCACATATTCTTCGACCTCTTCGCGAGTCAAATCATTGCCTTCGCGTTTGTTGCGCTCGATGTTTGCCGCCAGTGATGCCATCCCGCGCGAAGCTTTATAACGATGTCCGCGGCGTGTCATAATCATGCCAGGGCTTTCGTCAGTTCCCGCCAGCATGGAGCCGATCATCACAGTCTGTGCGCCAGCAGCAATTGCCTTGGCAACATCAC
This sequence comes from Anaerolineales bacterium, assembly GCA_023382575.1. Classification (GTDB taxonomy): domain Bacteria; phylum Chloroflexota; class Anaerolineae; order Anaerolineales; family Villigracilaceae; genus Villigracilis. Next base: position 3,917 of record JAHDWC010000126.1, on the reverse strand, counting down.
CTGGGTGACGAATCCCACCGTCCGCGATAATCGGCGTCCCGGACGAACGAGCAGCTTCTGCACATTGGATGATAGCCGTTAATTGCGGAACGCCCGAGCCAGCCACCTGGCGCGTGATACAAATCGAGCCGGGACCAACGCCAACTTTGACAGCATCCACGCCCACATCAATAAGGCGCTTCGTTCCATCAGCGGTAGCGACATTTCCACCGATAATTTGTGCTTCGGGAAAATGCTTGCGGATGTTCTTAATCATCTCGACCTCGAGATGCGAATCGCCATGCGCAATATCCACCACGATACAGTCCGCGCCGGCATGCAAGGCTGCTTCTACGCGGCGCATTTCTCTATCACGCACGCCCACTGCCGCGCCAACTGCCAGGCGTCCTTTGGAATCCTTTGTGGCTTTGGGAAACTTGGTGATCTTCATAATATCTTTCAAGGTCACCAACCCGGTCACTTTTCCATTTTTATCCACTAGTGGAAGTTTCTCCACGCGATATTCATGCAGCAAACGCTCAGCATCTTTCAAAGACGTGCCGGGCGGCGCGCTATGGACGTCATGCGTCATGATCGTGGTAACGGGTTTATCGTCGTCTTCTTCAAACAACAAGTCACGGGTTGTGATGATGCCGATGAGTTTATCTGACTGATCGACGATGAGAATTCCGCCAGTGTCAGTTTCCTCGACCACACGCTTCACATCTCCGACGGTGTGCTGATCGGTCATCGTCAAAGGTTTATCTACAATGAAGGATTCGGCTTTCTTAACGCGGTCGATCTGGCGTGCCTGTTCGGCAATCGTCATGAAGCGATGGATGATTCCAATCCCGCCTTCACGCGCCATTGTGATGGCCATTTCGCTCTCTGTGACCACATCCATGTTGGCGGAAACAATCGGTGACTGCAAGGCGATCTTCTTTGTCAGCCAGCTTTTGGTGGAAAGAATACGTCGCGAATCCACGCTGGAATATTGCGGGACAAGCAGCACGTCGTCATAGGTCAAACCAGTTTCGGGCAAAATTTTCATTGCGGTTTCGTTCTCCTCGCGCCCGAATTATAATGCTTGATGGTGAGTCGGACAAAAGACTCGCCGCGTAGAAAAATTCCCTGAAAGGCTGGCAGCTTGCGTCACAGTTCGAAGCGAGAGTTGACAAGCTGAATTATCGAAAAAGGAGTCTGGCATGACAGTCATCGCAGTGATCGGTTCACAATGGGGGGATGAGGGCAAGGGAAAGGTGGTGGATTTTCTGGCGGAGCGCGCGGATTATGTGGCGCGCTTCAACGGCGGCAACAACGCTGGTCATACAGTCATCAATGAGTTTGGGACGTTCAAGATTCATTTGGTGCCGTCGGGAATTTTTGCAAAAAATACGACTGGCTTGATCGGCGGCGGCGTGGTCATCGACCCGACCGTGCTGCTCGAAGAGATCGAGATGCTCAATAAAGCCGGCGTGGGCGTGGATGGACGTTTGTGGGTTTCGCCGCGTTCACATGTCATCATGCCATATCATAAAATTTTAGATGGCTTGTATGAGGAAGCCAAAGGCGCGGGAGCGACGGGTACAACGCGACGCGGAATTGGCCCTGTCTTCGCGGATAAGGTCAGTTACAACGGCATTCGCTGGACGGACTTTGCGAGCGATGCGTTCGAGAAGCGCCTGATGGTGCAATTGGAATTGAAGAACAAGATCATCACCGCGTTAGGCGGCGAGGCGTTGAGATACGAATCCGTGCGTGATGAATATCGCGGATATTATCTGAAGCTCAAACCATACATCAAGGAATTGTTCTCGCTGGTGCAGGATGGTTTGAAAGCAGACAAAACCTTTTTACTTGAACAGGCGATGGGAACTTTTCTCGATACCGATTGGGGCACGTATCCATTTGTGACCGCATCGACCACCATTCCATCGGCTGCGTCAGCAGGACTTGGGATTCCGCCAAAACATATTCAGAACGTGGTTGGCGTGACGAAGGCCTATACCACGCGCGTCGGCGCGGGACCGCTGCCTACGGAAATTCATGACACCAATAGCGAAGTGTATAAAAAATTCGGTGAAGTAGCGGCGACCACAGGGCGCATCCGCCGTGTGGGCTGGCTGGACTTGGAAATCGTCAAAACCGCCGCGCAACTGAGCGGTATGACGGAAATTTGTTTGACGAAGTTGGATGTGTTAAGCGGACTGGAAGAGATCAAAGTCTGCACACGCTACGAGTTGAGCTGTGACCCCGTCCGCTACGCGGATGTGGATGCGTATGGCTTGGACAAGGTTGAACCCGTTTACGAAACTGTCCCCGGTTGGAAGGAGGACATCAGCAAGGCAAAATCTTTTGAAGAGTTACCCGTCAATGCGCAGAAATACGTCAGGATGATCGAAGATGCGGCAAGCGTGCCGGTCAAATGGATCGGAGTTGGCCCGGCAAGGGATGAAACGATCAGAAGATAGTGACTTGGAAATGTCAAAAAACAGGTGGCGAGTGATCGTCACCTGTTTTTTTCAAGAAAACGGCGCAGAATATTCCGAACCGTGAAAAATATTAGTATCAACCCAATATGATTGAGTAAAAACAAAATCAGGTAATTGCTCCAGGTTGTATCCAGCCAGCCCAGGCGGGCGTAGTCTGCCGCGTCATAAAACTCTGGCATGGATGTGAATCTCCACATCTGATACAGATTCTCTCCATCATCCAATATCTCACGGGTTTCCACCAATAACGGGAAGATGGGAAACTGCGCAATCAGAAAGACGATCAAAATCGAAATAACCGGGACTAAAATTTTCCTATTCATGATTCAACCTGTTTAGAATTGATTGTACCGCAAGCAATTTCACTGAAAAAAAACGCCACAATCGATGGGCTTACTCGTCCGTATGATAAGGCATGGGCAGGATAGTAAAAAGGTCATGGATAAACCCCTTTTACAAGCAACCCGCGACAAAAGAAAAAACGTAGAAACTGGAGGTTTTATGAGATACAAGAACTTGAGAATTTGGCTCGCCTTAAGTGTTTTAGCACTTAGTCAGATCATGTGTGTTTCAGGCGATATAGATGCGATATACAATATCACAGTTTACGAAGACACAAACGAAAATGGACAGCGAGACAATGGCGAGCCGCCACTTTCTGGTATCAAGTTCTTAGTAGGCAAAAGTTCCAGGTTGCAAAGTACTGATGAGAATGGATATGCCAAAATTGAAATAACGTTATCATCATCGAATGATTGCAAAAACAGATCAACCCTATCAGTTGTGGTTCCTCAAAATTATAGAGTGACAGAAGATAACAATGACAAAAGCCCGTGGACGTGCAGCATGGTAGGCGGTTTTTTCGTCAATAACAAACAATCCAAAGATTTCGTTTTTGGGCTGGCACCCATCCCACTGACAGTAGATGCCAACCCCGGACTGATTCAGACCGCGCCTACTGAACTTCCAACAGAAGAGCCCACCTCTCCTTCCCTAAAATTGACCAAAACACCCAAACCTAATTTCTACACCGGACCCGGTCAGACCATCATTTACACCTATATATTCGAAAATACAGGCAATGTCGGTATCAGCGGGCCTTTCGCTCTTGAAGATGACAAGGTTTTCAAATTCGAATGCGACCAGGATATTGCCGCCCTAACTTTGCAACCCGGTGAAACAGCAACCTGTTATGGCAACTACATCACAGGCGATGGCAAAGGTACAATCGTGAACATCGCCAAAATCAAGGCGACATACGATGGTCAAACCGTGGAGGCAGAAGCCCAAGCCGAAGTCTATTACGTCGAACCAACCGAAGAGCCAGAAGAACCAGAGCCGCTTCCGACCGAAGATGCCTGTGAAGGTCCGCCATATCCTGAAGGATGTGACCCTCCGCCTCTCCCCGGTCCCTAGATCTTAAGCCAGGAAAGCGTTTATGCACCG
>JAHDWC010000125.1 GCA_023382575.1 Anaerolineales bacterium | reverse complement strand
CCCTTGGTCGGGAGTTCAAATCTCCCCCTCGGCACACCGTTTCCAAGTGAAACACACAAGGTGACCTAATTAATAGGTCACCTTGTGTGTTTAATCTTCTACTTTCTGCGGATAGCTAACACAGTGATGTCATCGAACTGCTCGCCATCTTCCATAAAAGTTGATAGATGATCTGCGATCTGCTTCAAACAATCAGAAGGGCTTTGATGGTTGTTTGTAAGCAGCGGCCGGAGACGTTCGTGCCCAAAGAATTCATCGCGCGGATTCTTCCCTTCCGGGATGCCATCGGTAAAGGCGATCAACGTCTCTCCGGGCTCCATGTGGGACTCGCGCACAGAAAATTTCGCATCCGAAAAAACACCGATGGCAGGACCCGAAGGCATGAGCGTTTCCAACTCGCCATCCTTGCGGACGAGACGCGGCGGCTCACTCCCCGCGTTGATGTAATGCAATATTCCGGCATCCACAGCAAACAAGCCGATGAAAGTTGTAGCAAATGTAAACGTATCGGCATGAATGGTAGTGATGTACATGTTCGTGAACGAGACCGCGTGTTCTAACCGATCTACTGGGGAGAGTTGTATCCGATCGGACAAATTGGACAAATCACTGGAGGTAGTCGTTGCCCGCAATAGACTGCGATACAACGTCATGAACAATGCTGCGCCAATACCTTTTCCACAAACATCGCCGACGATAAAAACCAAATTCCCGTCTGGCAGAGTGAAGACGTCATAAAAATCTCCGGCTACGTTATTAGCCGCCTTGAAATATGCGGCGATTTCCCAGCCGGGTGGATTGGGAATAACTTGAGGTAAAAATTCCTTTTGAATATCACGAGCGATGTTCATCTCGCGCTGCAAGCTCTTGAGATGCATTTGCTCCAGATCGCGCAGATGTTTCCGCTCCAGACTGGATGAGATGCGCGCCCGCAAGATGGTAGGTTCAAACGGCTTGGGTAGATAATCCTCCGCACCCATTTTGATGCCTTTGACCACGCTTGGCAGATCGTTATTGGCAGAGACAATGATGACCGGGATCGTACGCAACTCCGCATCCGCCTTGACCGCTTCGAGCACAGCAAAACCATCCATGATCGGCATCATGATGTCCAGCAGAACAAGATCTGGTTTTTCGCTGCGGATTTTTTCCAAGCCGGCCTGACCGTTAAAAGCAGTAATCAGGTCGTAATCGAGATCTTCAAGTTCCTGTTCAAGATAATCGACATTGAACGGCTCGTCGTCCACGATCAGGATGCGGGACTTGTTTTTCATAAGGGAATCCTTGAGAATGGTTCAGCGGTGAAATATCCGCCGCCGTTTCTTTTGATAATCTGCGTTAAAGATATTTATTCAGCATCTCAAATAACAATTCATCATGGATGGGCTTGGTCAGGTAATCGTCACAGCCGGCGTCATGTGCCTTTTGTTTATGCGACTCCATTGCATGGGCAGATAGACCAATGATGGGAGTCGATGTCAATCCCTCGCGGATGCGGCGCGTAGCTTCATAGCCATCCAACACAGGCAGGGAAAAATCCATCAGCACCAGATCCGGTTTGTGTTCCAAAGCCATCGCAACGCCCTGTTCTCCATCGTTGGCGACCAGCAGGTTATATTCTTCTTCGAGCAGTTGTCGCAGAAGATCGACATTCAATTCAGTATCTTCGACAATCAATATGGTCTTCACGTACGGCTCCTTCTAAAATTCACTTTTCAACATCCAAGATATGTCTGATTTCCTGAACCAGATGATCACCATCAAACCCTTGTTTGCGCAGGATGAGGGTGACACTTTCTTTCAATCGCATCGTTTCCTCATCCGTTAACTCCTTGGCGCTGATGACAATGATGGGCAGGTCCTGAGTGTCAGGATTCGTCCGCAATCGTTCGATGACTTCAAAGCCATCCATGCGCGGCATCATGATATCCAACAGCAGTACATCGGGACGAGACGCCTCGACCGCTGCCAAACCTGCCACGCCATCCAAAGCGGATACCAACCTGAATTCTGATTCCGGCAACACCTGATGCAACATATCTGCGATATGTGGATCGTCATCCACGGCGAGGACATTGACGAGCCGCCCATTTTGGCGGGTGACTCTCCGAAGCGTATTCAAAACCTCCACCGGGTTGAGCGGCTTAAGCAGATACGCCTCCGCGCCCAGTCGAAATCCCAGCGCTTTTTTATCCACAATCGTAAGAAGGATGACGGGAATCTTGGCGGTGACAGCATCGGCTTTAAGATCGTGTAAAACCTGCCAACCATCCTTATGAGGCATCAACACGTCGAGCAGAATGGCATGCGGCTGCAACTCACGGGCAAGCCTCTGTCCCTCTGTGCTATTGCGCACGCCGACCACGTCAAACTCGTTTTGCGCAAGATTCTCCCGCAAAAGATAGACAGCATCCGGGTCATCGTCAATAACGAGAATGACCTTTTTGCCCGCATCCACTTTCGGGAGAGTTTCTACTGAATGGATAGAGACCGGCAACGGGTCAGTGGATGCGATGGGTTTCGGCACGTAGCGAGTTGGAAGCGTGAGTGTAAACGTCGAACCTTTTCCATAGACACTGGCAACTGTCAAATCGCCGCCCAGCAGACGCGCCAGGTTACGACTGATGGTTAGTCCCAAGCCAGTGCCACCGTATTGACGCGTGGTGCTGCTATCGGCTTGCTGAAATTCCTCGAAGACCCTGCCAAGCGACTCTTCGCTGATGCCAATGCCAGTGTCGATGACATCGACTCGGAAAGTTGAATTTTCAATCCCGGCTTGCAATGTGACCTTGCCTGCATGCGTAAACTTTGCCGCATTGCTCAACAGATTAAGGATGATCTGCTTGATCTTGTCCTGATCGGAATAGATGGGACCGAGGTTTTCATCCACCTGCTTTACCAGACGCACGGTCGGCTTGAGCAGTGGAATGGCAGTATTGGCGCACAGACCAATCAACCCGGCGGCGTTGAAGTTGGCGGCTTGCACGTCCATACGCCCGGCTTCGATCTTGGCGATGTCGAGCACGGTATTGATGAGTCCCAGTAAGTGCTCAGAACTGGCGAGAACCTTATCCAGATTCTCCAGTTGCTTTTCTGGTAACACGCCATCGGCTTTGCGGCGAACAATGCGCGTGAAACCAATGATGGCATTCAATGGCGTACGCAGTTCATGGCTCATGTTAGCAAGGAAAGCGCTCTTGGCCTGGTTGGCTTGTTCTGCAGACGCACGCGCCTGTTGCGCATCTTCAAAGAGTTGTTGGGTCTCATTGAAGAGCCGCGCATTTTCGATGGCAACGCCCATATTCGCGGACAAGGTTTGCAGTAACCGCAAATTGGATTCGTTGAAGGCCTCTGGCTTGTAGCTCTGCACATCCACCACCCCCATGACGCGATCACCCATCATAATGGGAACACCCATATAGGATTGTGGATCTTCTTCGTCGCTTGGAGCTGTGAGATAGGCTGCCGCACCATGATCTTCAATTTCCCTGGCAGAATTCAACAGGAGCGGCTTCCGCGTGCGGATGATGCGGGAGGTCAACCCCTCGCCCAACACCCACGGCGGCTCCTCTTCATAATAACGTCCATCGGCAAAGCTATAAACCAATTGGATCATGTGGGTGTTCGGTTCGTACAACAGAATATCCACGATCTCTGATTGGAAAATCTCGCGGATCTTGTCACCGACGTTGCGGGTTACGGTTTTCACATCCAGCGTGCGCGTCATGGATTCGCCCACGCTGTTGAGAATGGCCAGCTCCGCGGCGCGTTGTTCGGTCTGCCTGAGGAGGCGCTGACTTTCATCAAAGAGCTGCGAGTTCCGAATGGCGATCACCGCCTGACGTGCCAACCCATTGAGAAAATCCAATTCGGCTTTGATAAATTCCCTGCCGATCCCCGTCCGCCAAATGGACATCAAGCCTTTCAGTTCGTTATTTGCCAACAAAGGCACCGCCATGAGATGCTCATAAAGCACGTCTTCGGTTCCTACGATTTGTATCCCACGCGGGTCACTGTTTGTATCGTTGACGATCTCCCCCCGTTTTTGCACAGCGATACTCCCCAGAATGCCTTCGCCCAACGTGATCGTGTCATTGCGAAGTTCTTCGGCAATCTGACCAACTGCCGTAATCGCGCGGAAAGTTTTTCCATCCGCTTCGGGCAGGAACAAGGCGCTGGTGTCGGCGTTGAGCAAGTCACGGGCGTGAGTGGCGATGCCCTCCAATACAGATGATGCTTCGAGCGTGGATGAGATGTCGCGGCTAATGTCGAGCAGAGCCACATTCTCGCGTTCACGGCGGCGCGTCTCTTCCAACAGACGCGCATTCTCCAAAGCCACACTCATGGAACTGGCCAACGTTTGCAATAAGCGCACGTCTGATCCTGTGAAGGCGTTTTCATGGTCCACATTTTGAAGCGAGATCACGCCGCGGACTTCCTTATTGATAAGTAATGGCACACCCAGATAGGACTTGGCGGGCTGTCCCGCCGGGACGGCGCCACCCATTTCGCGTCTTCGCTCCGCCAGATTCTCATTGATCAGCATCATTCTGCGGGTATCGATAATGTACCTGGAAAATCCAATCGGGGCGTTGGGTTCGATCTGCAAGAGCTGACCCTTCTCCACCGCGTAGCGCCACACACTGCGATTGAGTTGCGGGTCATATTCAATGATGGTCACCACCTGCGCATCGAAGACTTCCTGCAACTTGTCCCCCACCAGACGGTACATAGCTTGCGTCTCCATACTGGCGGATAAGCTCGCCTGCACACTGTTGATGATGGCGAGTTCCGCGTTGCGCTGCTCAGTCTCTCGCAGCAGACGTTGAGTCTCGTCGAAGAGGCGGACGCTTTCCAACGCGGCTCCCAACGAAGCGACGATGGTTCCAAGCAGACGCAATTCCGCTTCCCCATAGGCGTGATTGCGCTCATAATTTTCAAGCTGCACCAACCCCAATACCCGGTCGCCGCTGATCATCGGAAAGGCCACGCCTGACTTGCTGTCATCCGTCCCAGGGATGACCTGACCCAGCATGTTGCCTTCCTCGCGCGTGTTCCAGATGACAGGCTTTTTGGTCTGTTTAGCGCGGAAGAAGATGCTGGCTTCCGAGATGTCCCGCGGAGAAATGATCAGCCGTTGTCCATGCTCATAAAAATAAAGATAGTTCAGGCGGTTGTTTTGATCGTCATACCAGGTGATCGCAAGGTCAGGCGTATTGAACACCTCGCGCAGTTTATTCCCCACCAGATCCACAATGGCTTGAAAGTCCAACTCCGCGGCCAGCCCCTGCTGGATGGAGTTGATGATCTGCAATTCCATGATGTGTTCCTGCTGTGCTTTGAAGAGGCGCTGATTTTCCTCCCGCAGGCGGGCCACTTCAAGGTCGATATCTTTGGCAGATGACCCTTTTGCCATACCGTTCCTCACTCCTCGTTGACTGATGTAAGTTTACAATTTTACATATCTTTAGTCAACCAAACCGCTAAAAAGGGTCATGAGCGAGACAAATTAGTACCGATGGATGAAGTCAGCTCTCCAAATGAAGGGCAAAGATCTGAACCGGAATCGTCTTACCCCTGAAAAGCTCCTCACCCAACGCCACCACCTCAATAGAGGGGTCCAACTCCTGGCGCGTGCTTCCATCGATCACGATCTGCCGCTTCACCTTTTTCGTGTGCGTCTCCAAGCGCGAACACAGATTCACCGGGTCACCGATGCAGATATAGGTCGCGCGCGATTGCGTCCCCGCATAACCAGCGACCACCTGTCCCGTAGCGATCCCAATCCCAATCTGGATTTGAATCGCCTCTCTCTCCGCCTGAGCTTGATTAAACGCTTCGAGCTTCTTACTGATGTCGAGCGCAGCCAGAACCGCGCGTTGGGCATGGTCTGGATGCGGAACCGGCGCCCCAAAGAACGACATCAACCCATCACCCTGCATCTGATTTGCATTCCCGCCAAAGGATTGGACGCTCCCGATCACGATGGAATAATATTGATTGATCAGGTCGATGACATCTACGGGATCGTTGGCTTCAGTAATGGCTGTGAAATTGCGGATGTCTGTGAACATGGCTGTGATGCGGGTATGTTTCCCGCCTAGTGAAAACCCCTGCTTCATTAATTCATCTGCTACATGACTGTCTGCAAAGGTGCTAATCAGACGCCGCTGTTCATCGCGCAGACGTTTCTTCTCCAGGCTGGCTTGGATGCGGGCATGCAGCAGAATGGGCTCGAACGGCTTGGCCAGATAATCCTCCGCGCCCAGCTTGATACCCTTGACCACACTTTGCAGGTCGTGGCTGGCGGAAATGATCACCACTGGAATATCGCGCGTGGCAATATCTGCCTTCAATTTTTCGAGCGTCGTAAACCCATCCATCACCGGCATCATGATGTCGAGCAGGATCAGATCCGGAGTCACCTCTCCCACCTTTTGCAACGCCTCCTGCCCGTTGCTGGCAGAGACGATCTCATAATTCGCTTCCGAGAGTTCCTGTTCAAGATAATCCAAATTGAACGGCTCGTCGTCCACGACCAAAATGCGAGGGACTTGATTCATGAAACTTTCTCTCCAGTTACAGCGCGGCGGCAGATGTCTTCAACCATCAAGAAGAAAGGCTGATTTTAACATCCGCCGCCCGCTTCGGAGATGGTTTTACCCAAATCGGAAGGTGGGCATTCCCTCGAATTTGGTCGTCACTTTGAAGATTCCACCCGAAAGCGGATATTTCTGCAGCTCAACATCGCTTAACGCCTTGCGTGCAGACGTGATGTATAACTCATTGCGATCCTTGCCGCCAAAGATGCACGAAGATGTCAGCAAGGCCGGGACGGGGATCTGCTCCAGCAATTGACCGGTATTCGGATTCCAACGCGTCACCTGCGCGCCACCCCACATCGCGATCCATAGATTGCCCTCCATGTCAGAGGTCATGCCATCGGGCCAGCCCATTCCATCTGGCACGCGGATTGCAATACGTTGATTTGCGATCTGCCCAGTGCCCAGATCGTAGTCAAAGGCTTTGACTTCACGGGTGGGCGTATCAATGTAATAGAAGGTCTTGCCATCAGGGCTCCACGTCAACCCATTCGAGATGCGGATACCTTCCATCAGACGAGTGATCTGCCTGCCATCAAATGAGTAGACGAAGCCACTGGCGGCTTCCTCGGCGATGTCCATCGTGCCGAAGATGAATCTACCAGTTGGGTCACACTTGCCGTCGTTGATGCGGTTGGTGGCGACTTCGCTCACAGACGCGAGAACGCTCTGTTGCGAGGTGCTCAAGTTCAAATCCAGGAGAGAGGCGCGTTTTCCAAAGATGAGATTACCGTCCTGGCGCAGGGCAAGACAGCCAATAAAGTCATCCAATTGAGCGACGAGATCCATGCCGGCATGGATGCGCTTTCCAAGGATATCCAGCCAGTAGAGTGTTTGAGTCTTTTCATCCCAGGTGGGACCTTCAGCCAGTTCGGCTTTTGCGTCGAAGATGAGTTCGGGTTTCATTTAGAACCAATTCCGTTTGTAGAAAAATATTGTCGCCAATGCGGTCAGGGCAAGCGCCAATCCGATAACACCAACATATGCGAACGGGTGACTTTCACCAGGCAGGTGTACGTTCATCCCATAGAATGAGGCGACGATGGTTGGCACATTGAAGATGATCGTCAGTGCGGCAAGCGCTTTCATGACGCCGTTCAGGTTGTTGGAAATGACCGAGGCGAACGCGCCCATCATACTCGAAAGGATCTCGGTGTTGATGCTGGTCATTTGAATGGCTTGCTGGTTTTCGGTCAGGACATCCTCCAGCAGGTCCTGATCCTCTTCATAATAATTGAAGAGCTGGGTCTTTTGCACGCGTTCCATCATCACTTCGTTGGCGCGCAAGGCTGTGGCGAAGTACGTCAGGCTCTTTTGATATTTGAGCAGTTCGAGCAATTCACGGTTCTGTGTGGATTTTTGCAGGCGGTCTTCCACCAGTTCGGTTACGCGGTTGATCTCACGCAGCAGGTTCAAATAACGGATGGCTGTTTCAAGGAAGATGTACAACGCCAGACGGTAACGCTTGCCGGTCTTCAATTGTTTGTACTTGCCATTGGAAAGCGATTTGAAAATGTCGCTGTCATACCGGCAGACGGTAATAATCTTATTGCCCAGGATCATAATGCCCAGCGGGACGGTGTTATACGGAATGTCACTTTCGGGCTGTTGGATGGGAATACGAAGCAAAATGAAGGTGTAATCTTCATCCCGTTCCATACGCGGCATTTCGTCCTGATCAAGCGAATAATTGATATAGTCCATGTCCATCCCCCAGTTGACCAGTTTCTCGATCTCATCGGGCGTCGGACCCACCACATGCACCCAAGCCCCATTGGCCATGGTATCGATCTTCTCCAGCCCATTTTCGGTCGTCTTATAAATGCACAGCATGCCAGCCTCCTTGCGTGAAATCAGTCACGCAAGGGCGCAACCGCGCACCTACGTGACGGGTATTAAAGTCAACGCGTGCCATCCGCCTATACTGGGCGGATTGTTGTCAGCAGAACCTAGATCACTTTCGTCGTTGGTATACATAGTTCTTAAGCCGCGCCAATTTTACGCCTGTTGATGGAATTGCACAACGGTCTTTTCGTGGACAAAAGTCCCGCTTCACACAAGCCCGAAGTTGATACGCCCCTCCAACCTGAGAGTCCCCGCTTATTTGACTCGTCCCAGATGCGCCAAGGCCTGGAACAAGACTGCCACATGCAAGGCATGCTGGAATTCGCCCCGCCGCGTCATTTCGATCAACTCCTCCAACGGCACAAGATGGACCTCGATCTCTTCGGTCTCATCGAAATGCTGTTGACCGAGCGGCTCCACATCGGTGGCGACGTAACAAAACAACGTGTTATGTTGAATGGCAGGGTTCGGATAGATGCGCCCCACTTCGACGATGTCCTTTGCCAGATAGCCGGTCTCTTCCATCAATTCGCGGCGCGCGCCGTCCAGCGGATCTTCATCGTCTTCGATGATGCCGCCGGGCAGTTCGAGCAGACTCTCCTGCACGCCATGTCGATATTGCTTGACGAGAACCACTTCGTTCTCTTTGGTCAGCGCCAGCACATTGGCCCAATTGCGGAATTCAAAGACCATCGGTTCGAAGGTCTTGCCGTTGGACAACTGCACTTTATCGATCCGAAAGCGCGGGCGGATATGACGCGAAGAGAGCACCTTCCAGGGAGTTAGAGACATGCGATGATCTTCCTTTCGGCGATGATGAGCAGATAAAGCATATCCCTCCATTATAATTTGCGCATGCCCATCACCACGGACGCGGTCCGCACGTATTACGACGAGAATACCAACCTCTTCCTAAAGTTCAGTGGACACAGGCAAGCCCAGAACATTCACCGCACGCTGTGGATGGATGGGGTGACGACCCTCTCAGAAGCGCTTCACAAGACCAATGCATTGATCCAAGCCGAGATCGAAGCCACTGCGCCGACAAATGCCCGCATCGCCGACTTGGGATGCGGCGTGGGCGCCAGCCTGTTCTACATCCATCCACGTTTGCAAGGCCCCGCCCCTGCGCTCGGATTAACTCTCAGCCCGGTACAAGCCCGGCTGGCAGGAGCATCCGCACGACAACTTGGTCTGCAAGGACAGATCCACTTTGCCGAAGGGGATTTCAGCGCCGTACCGCTCCCCAATGGTTCGCTCGATGCGGTTTATTCGGTCGAGGCGGTTTGTCATGCTGTGGCCCCAGAGAACTACTTCAAAGAAGCAGGGCGGCTGTTACGCACGGGCGGCAAATTGATCCTCGTGGATGATTATCGGTCGGCGAGCCCATTCACGAAGCATGAACAGAAGTGGTTCGACGCTTACATCGAAGGCTGGTATGTGCCGGGCGTCCGCACGGTGGAGCAGACTCAACAGGTTGCCCAAGCTCAGGACCTCAGCCTCGTCAGGAACGATGACCTGACGCCCTATCTGCGCCTGCGCAACCTGCCCGATGCGCTTGCCAGCGCCCTGCTCTGGCTTGGTGAACGGCTGCCCATCCGACATGCCATTGTGCCGTCCATGCTGGGGAGCATGGCATTACAGCAGTGTTTGTTCATGAAGGTGGTGGAGTATCGGATGTTGGTGTTCGAGAAAATTGACCATGGACGGTAGACGATTGACCATGGTCAATCGTCCAGTTATCACCCTCCTCACCAGCGGCACGCGCGGAGATGTACTCCCCTACATTGCGCTCGGCAAAGGATTAATTGAAGCAGGTTATAACGTCCGGATTGCGGCGCCGCGCGGGTTTGCAGGGCTTTTTTCATCCGGAAACAAGACAAGCCCATTGCCCACATTTGCCCCATTCGATGGCAACCCCACCGACCTGATGGTCGAACAGGGCGACTTCACCCCCTTCACGCTCGGCACCCAGCCCATCCGCTCCATGCAAGCCACGCGCGCCTTCCTGCAAAAAGCCCGTCCGCTGTATCGTCAGATGCTGCACAGCGCCGCCGAAGCCTGCCGCGGCTCTGACCTGCTCATGTATGGCTTGCCCAGTATCTGGGGCGCACACATCGCCGAAGGCTTGGGCATTCCCGCCATCCGCGCCAATTTGCAACCGCTGACACCCACCCGCGAATTTCCATCCGCTTTGCTTCCATTTCGGTTTTCTTTATCAGGGATTGGGAACTGGCTCTCGCATTGGGCGGTGACGCAAGCCACCTGGCTCTCGTGGCGCTCAGAGATCAACCGCGCGCGTCAGGCAGACTTTGGGCTTGGTCCTGCCCATTGGCTTGACCCAACCCTGCGAGCTGACGCTCAGCAGCCGCTCACCCTCAACGCGTTCAGTGAACACGTCGTGCCACGCCCACGAGATTGGAACGACAAACAAGTAATCACTGGTTACTGGAAACCGCTCTCGCCAGACTGGACACCCCCCAAAGAACTGCAATCCTTCATTGACTCAGCCAGGAACCCGATCGCCATCGGTTTTGGAAGCCCCGGTACGCAGGGCTATTTGCCCATGCTCGAGACGGCCTTGCGACTCGCAAACGCCCAAGCCGTGTTGACACTCCCCGCCAAATGGCATGGCGAAGTCAAGTCCAAGCAGATCTTTCCCATCGAGTACGTCCCGCATGATTGGCTATACCCACGGGTAAAGGTCGCCATCCATCACGGCGGCGCCGGAACCACCAGCGCGAGTTTGCATGCAGGCCTTCCCGCCATCGCTTTGCCGCTCGCCATTGACCAGTTCTTCTGGGGCGAGCGGATTTGCAAACTCGGCGTGGGACTCTCCATCCCGCAGCGTAAACTCACCGCACAGAATCTGGCCCAGGCTATTACCGAAGCGTTGAACAACAAAGAGATGAAGGCGAAAGCAAAGACCATCCATGACGCGCTGAACACAGAAGATGGGATACAGGCAGCTATAAAGTCCCTCCCATTGACGATTGACAGTAGACGATGGACGATAGACGATTGACGATAGCCCTTCGTCGATTGTCTATCGTCTGCGGTTCATTATCCATATCCCCAATGCCAACCATGCAAACAACCTTCCCAGCCAGTATGGCGCTGAGATGGCAATCATATCGAACGAGAGACCTGCGAGCGTGGGACCGAAGATATTGGTGAGCGCCAGCAGGGTTTGATTGCCACCCATCAGCCGACCCTGCTCGTGCTCGGGGAGGCGCAAGGAGACCAGAGCTGTCAGTGACGGGATGCTGATGCCCGTGCCCAATGCCACGATGGCGACTGCGGGGAAGATCATCCACGCATCGGGGGCGAACGCCATGCCCGCCAAACCAAGCCCCATGCAGATGAGTCCGGCAGGGACGAGCTTGCTTTCGCCAAAACGCGCTTGTAATCTGGCGAATAACACGCCCTGCACCAGCACCCCGCATAAGCCAACATAGAGATAGAAATAACTGTTCTGCGCAGGAGACCAGTCGAAACGCGCGTTGGAGTAGAGTGGAAAATTGGTCTGCAAGCCGGCAAAGGCGAGGTTGAGCAGGAAGAGCACCATCAGAAAATTTCGGATGGACTGCTTGCGGAAGATGCTGGTGAACTGTCCGGCCCAACTGAACACCTGCGAAATCGGCTGGGTCTCGCGGCGCTCTGGGGATAAGGATTCGGGGAGGAGAACGTATCCGAAGACTGTATTGCCGAAGGCGAGAGCAGAGGCGACCAGTGCGGGGAGGCTCAAACCATATCCGCTGAGTGTGCCGCCGAGGATGGGGCCTGCCATGATGCCCAATCCAAATGCGAGTTGAGAATAATTGAGTCCTCTGGCGCGGTTCTCGGCGTCGGTGGTGTCTGCGACGTAGGCATGGGCGAGGGTCAGGTTGGAGCCGGTCAAGCCATCGAGAAAGACGGCGATCACGATCATGACGAGTGAGTTGGCCAAGCCCAACAATAGATAGGATGTGGCTGTTCCGAGGAGACAGAACAGCAAGATGGGCTTACGCCCGTAGCGGTCGGAGAGTGCACCGAGGATGGGACCCGAGACAAGTTGGATGGTCGCGTACATCGACATCAGTCCGCCTGCGATGGCGGCGCCGCTCTCCAAGGCGTGCTGTTGGACGTAGAACGGCAACAGCGGCAGCATGATGCCATAGCCGAGCATGTCTACAAAGACGGAGGTTAGGATTATAAAGAAGGAAGGGGGCACGATACTACTTGATCCATCACGCTGAGGCGGTTCAATGACCGAGAGCATTATAAAGATTTTCTCTTTATTTTAGGGCGGTCGGAAATTGTCCATTAAGAATCACCTGCTCGGCAAATGGCATTTGAATCTCCATCCAGCCAGCATATAAACTTCCAGCTTTGATCTTCCAGCTACCCTGCTTCTCTTTGACCAGGATGCGGTCATCGGCGGACTGAAAGAGCTGTACGCCCTGCGCCTGGAGCAGAAACTCGCCGCGCAGGTTGCCGTGATTGACCCATAACTCTTCTGAGGCGTTGAGATACGCCACGCGCACGCCTGAAA
>JAHDWC010000124.1 GCA_023382575.1 Anaerolineales bacterium | reverse complement strand
CTTGATTGGCTCTGTTGTATTGCTGTGGATTGTTAAGATGGTCCGCCGCTAATGTAGTAGTTTCCATTTTTTTTCGAGCAGGCATTTCCCAATAACCTGCTCGAAAAACCATTGGTGTCAAGAACGTGTTTTTAGCAGAAAAAGCCCAATATTCTGGGAAATTTCTTGCTTGAAAGGAAGCATCAAAATGTTAAATGAGAATAGAGTGTCAGAGACCAGAACGTCTCAAAACGAACCCGAGCGCGAACAGCGCATCTTCAGCTTTAAGCTGACACAATTGGTTTGGCTGTTATTCGGTATTCTCGAGGTTATGATCGCACTCCGCATCGGACTTAAGTTGATCGGCGCCAACCCTGCGAGCCCGATTGTCTCCCTGATCTATGGGTTTACCTACCTATTCCTGTTTCCCTTCGAAGGTCTGATTGCTTCACCAACGAGTGGCAACATCGTGCTTGAACTTTCCTCCATGTTTGCAATGCTGATCTATGGACTGATTGCCTGGGCGGTGGAAAGAATTGTCTGGTTGCTCTTTTATCGGCCCCGAGGACAGGTGGTGGCAGTGACCGAAACCAACACTAGCGAAAGCCGATCCGACCACTAAATCAGGAATACTGAAATGCAATTTCTCTTCCATCAACCGGAGTCTGATACCCGGCAATCAGGCAGCTTTTTCGCCATGCTGTATTGGTTGACAGGTCTCATATGGCTGACGGAAGAGGAACAGGAAGCCGCCAGTATTTATTTGGAAAACTTGTATGACGATGGCGATAAAAGTTAAAGAAAAGGATAAAAAAATGATCCACGATAATCAAGAAATTTCCTACCGCAGTAATAATGTCCTGGGTGTTTTCATAGGCGTATTGGTCGGAGGGTTAGCTGGAGCTATAACGATGCTGTTACTGGCGCCGCAATCTGGAAAGGATACCCGAATGCAGATCCATAAAAGAGGTATCGAACTGCGAGATCGCACAACCGAAATGGTGGAAGATGTTATGTCACAGGTGCAGTCTAGCAGAGATAAACTGACTATGAGCGGACGCGAGAAACTTCAGGAATTAAAACATCAGGGTCAGGAATTGGTGGCTGAGCAATTGGATCACGTATCCGAAGTTGCACAGGCCGGGAAAAAGGCGATCCAAGGTCCCTGATTTAAATGTCGTAAAGAATCACCCGCTTAGAACGGTCGGACAAAATTTCCTAAAAGAAGAAGGTTTCTTTGTTAATGGTTTTGATCTTGGCACTGACCATGCTTTGGGTGCATAGTTTCTTCGGAAACCCTAACTCTTCCAGTATTTTTTACACGGGCGGTTTTATGAATATGTTGAGTGCTGTGATCATCATTCTGATCATTGCCGGGTTTTTATCTTAGCGCCCCCGAGTCTGTCCTTGAAGATTTATTGGTATTGTGAGCTGGAGGACCTCTCCCATAAGTCGACTGGCTCTAATACTGCCAGCTTGAGTAGGAGCAACAATGTTGAATAATCAGAGTCTCAGATCCGTTCCAGACTCGGTTTCAAGGTGCGTCGAACGGGTCTTGATTCCAGATCATGGAAAAGATATCAGTTCACTTGACCGAAAGGACGCGGAGATAAAGGCAGATATCACCCATGCCCTTTGGAAAGATAATGTCCTGCGGGTGTTGGGGTATCGCGAAATCGATGTTCGCGTAAAAGACGGAGTTGTTAACTTCACTGGGTATATCACGAACTCAAGCAGTCAGAGCCGCATCAAAAATGCCATTCGTTCAATTCCAGGTATTGTGGAGGTTAGGAACCATCTTATTCTGGATGACAAGTTGACGCTCGATATCGCAGCCGCATTGGGGGTGTTGGAAGGTACATATCACTGCAAGTTCTTCACAGGGGTAAATTATGGGGTGGCTTCCATAGGTGGCACGGTCAAAGATTGGAAAATCAGAGCGTTGGCAGAGAAATGCGCCTCTGAAAACCCCAATACCCGTGGTGTGATTAATCATATTAAGGTTTCTGGAAGCGAACCAAGATTAAGAGAACTGCCATTCTTGCAGCCTGCCATCGAGGAACCCATTTATTTCCTTGACTGGGTTTTCGGAGTTGTGAAAAAGGTTGTAATAAATCCTAATAACCGGCGTGTGATCGCGATGCTCGTCAGAGGAAAATTTCCCGAACCGCCCAATGAAGCTAAGCCTCGAGTTGAGGGAGATCCTCCCATCCAAGAGCGGTTTATCGTCATTCCCATGGAAACCGTCCGCCATTTAACCAGGGTTTCAGGATTCTTGAATATCAAGAGCAGGGAGAGAAATCGATATTCGGCTTTCGATCCCGGTCTGTTTACTATCCCTCCTATCGAATGGACACCCCCATATCCTTATTGCCCTAGTGATGTCTTGTTCCTCGTGGAAAACCATGAAAAAGATATATAAATTGAGCGCGAATCTCACAAGAGTTCATTCGCGGCGGTATCGAACATTACCCCGCTTGGAGAGCAAGTTCCCTCTGCGTGTGACTTGGGTGGATGATGGCAGGGCGAGCGGTCCCTTCTATCGCAGACAGTCTTATGTATTAATGCAGCGCCATTCACATGGGATATCAAGAAGTATTTTTATATTCAAAAGAACCTGGTCAAAAAATGCAAAGACCGATGCGGGCAATATCTTGCGTTGGGAAGATGATGGTGGTGAGGCTTAGGACATTGATTCGCTCTCCCCCAAGTGGCGGAGAGCGAAATTCCCCAGCCGATGGATGCGGTTGAGGAAGATTGCTTGTATGATGAATTTGTAAGTCAAGTCAAATAAATGGAGAAATCTCATGGTTACTTGGATCATCGTAATTCTGCTCATTCTGTGGGTGCTTGGTTATTTCGGACCGAATGTCTTCTCTGGCTTTCCCAGTTTAGGCAATGCCATTCACATACTACTCGTCATCGTGATCATACTTGTCCTGTTGAATATGTTGGGTTTAATGTAGATTGACGCTCTGGATAGACATATACCAGGAAAGGAGATCCCAATGATATATACCATTGTCCTGGTTTTAATAATTCTGTTCTTGGGCGGCTATTTTTGAAAAAGCCAGAACTTGAATTTTACAGGAGATATCTCGTTAACTGGATTGGAAAAATAGCATGAATACCATACGCCGCGGTTTGCACGTCACTACAATTTGGGTGTTGATATTCGTGTTGTTAACTCTCTCCGCATGTGATGCTGTGACGTTGACTCCTTACGTTGCGGGTGACAGCGTATTACTTGCCACCCCAGCACTCATGACAGAGTCCTGTCCATTGTGTGCTCAGGCGACGCTGGCGGCGGTTCTCACCCAGGAGAAGGGGGATGCTGATTTTCAAGCGGCAGCAACAGCCGAAATTTTGCGAGCCAATGCACAGGCGACTGTAAATTCTGCGAATGCTACATTAAGCGCAGCGCAAACTCAGCAGCAAAACAATACAAATATTATCGCCGCCCAGTTGGCGGCTACTGCGGAGATCGTTCGCGCCAATGCGCAGGCAACGTTGAACTCGGCAGGTTCAACCCAGATTGCTGCAATGACCCAGGCGCAATATAACCTGCTAGTTACGGTATCGGTACGGACGCAGGAAGCAGTTTCCCTGCAGACTCAACAAAATAAAGATGATCTAGCAGCCAACACTCAGACAGCCATTGCCAATACGATTGCCACACAAACCCAGTCTGCTGCTGCCACATCACAATGGTATGCGGACCAGGAACGTCAACGCGACGAAGAAAGACAAGTCCCCATTGCCTTCTTATGGACATGGTGCCTTCCAGTCTTTTTTGTACTGCTCGCTGGTTTGATCCTTTGGGGGGCCAGGTACTGGCTCAGTATCAACCAGCCTAAACAGCAAATTCCTGCCAAGGACGTCGAAAGACTGTCTAAACCAGTAGTGGTAGTCAGACAACACCGACATAATGATCCATCACCATATATTGAAACTGATTTGATTGCAGGTGATTATCGTGTCACAACGCCGGAGGATCAGGTGTCTCGATGGCTTGATGAAGTGAAAGACGAGTTGCTCAGCAGCGATGAGAAGGAAAAAGACAATGATCAAGGGAGTTGACCCGCGTCATTTCGACCAAAAAGCACGGCAAATTAAAGCTCAGGCGATAACCACTCTTACGCGATGGGGGTTATTGCCAAGATTTAAACGCTGGCGGTTGACACAAGACCCTGAGACAGGAATGGTCGTCTTATTCGGCATCCTTAATAACAAGTATATCGCCGAGCATACCATGATCCCCTTCAGTGACTATTTCGCCCCCAAAATTCTACACGACCTCGCAAATGAACTGCAAGTGCAAGTGGTGTCTTGTAATAGTAACGGACTCCGCTATGCCTTTATTTTGGACCGCGGCAGTTTTGGAAAATTACCAACACATATTGATTATCCTTTTATAGATAAAGGCAAAGTTTTGGTCAGAATTGTTTTCAGCGATATCCAGCCACCCATCCCGATCACGCCTGTTGATACCTTGACCCCGAACGATAACAAGTTTATGCACCAGATTGCCGGGGCTTTTTTGAAGGTCTTTGAAGATATCAAGCTTAGCGATGATGCTGCCTTGCTGCTTTCCGCTCAAAACCCGCCGGATATCGCGATTATTGATGAGCTTGAATTCAATAAGAGGGTATTGGAGCATGAAGTTAACCGGCAAAGAGTAAAACGCATCCATGACTATTTTAGTGAGAGAGAGAAAAAATGACGATGAAACTGACCCTGTACTTTGTTGCGATGGATCTGCTTACGCTGCTGATATATCCTCTCGTGTATGTCCATGGCGTATTTAACCGGTTTTTAAACAGAAAAGAAAAGGCCACGCAGGCTAATGCCTTGTCCCTTGCGTGGGCTGTCCCCGATTAATTCGTCTGAAAGAAGGATGATATGCGCACTAAAGTGATCGATTTTCCCAATCTGAAAACCCTATGTATTTTCCCGGATGTTCCCTCTGATCTGGAACAAGCCTTGTCCGAATTGCATCTCGAAGGCGGATATCCGGTCATTGTATTGATCGGAGGCGCGATCGATGCGAGGCAAGCTGTTGCGACAGAACGTGCCATTCAGGCGATTGCCAAACTTGCAGAGGAATTAAATATCTTGGTTATCTGTGGAGGCACCGATATGGGGGTGATGGCTGAGATCGGTCAGGTGCGATCTCAGAATCATTACACTTTTCCTTTGGTAGGAATCACCTTGGAAGATTTGGTTGCGTGGCCTGGCGGTCCTCAAAGTACGAAGTTCCTATGGTGGGGGAGCGAACGCTGGCAGCTGGAGCCACATTATCCATACTTTATCCTTGTCCCTGGGGCTCATTTTGGAGATGAATCGCCTTGGATCGTCGATGCCGCCACGGTATTTTCGAAAGGCTACCGGTCTGTCACGATCCTGATTAATGGTGGTGAGATCTCCAGAAAAGATATTCAATTGAGTTTAGAGCACGGGCGTAAGGTCGTTGCCTTAAGCCGCACGGGGCGGCTGGCAGATGAGATTTCCCGGGACTTCGACCACAATGGCTTGATCACCGTTGTGTCAGCAAGTTCGGAGGAACGCATCAACAAAGTTGTCCGATCTATCCTGGCTCTCGATCAATCCCGCGAGTCGGTCTAAAAATTCAACCAACAAGGAGTAAATCATGGGACGCAAAGGTACAAGTAAACGTAAACCTAAAAAGAACAAACAGATTGTCACTGCCAATGTCAGTGGTAATTCGCCGGTGCAAGTGCTGATACAGGAAAAAAGCGCGCCAATTCAAAATGAAAATACGAAAGCATCTGGTGGATGGAATAAGAAGAAAAAGAAGCGCTAGATTTCAAGGACTATCATGGAGCAAAAATGAGAACAATTTATGGATTTATCTATACCCTGCGCCCTTATGAGCGGGGTATTAAGGAGACTCTGGGCAAGTATAGTGGTTTTGTACTACCGGGTCTTGGGATTCAAATCCCGTTAGTGCACATCACTCGCGTCCGTGACGTTCGTGAACATACAATGGATATTGAACCCCAGCCGGTTATTACCAAAGACAACGTTGAAATTACTGTGGATGGCGTGATGTGGGTTCGTCCCACGGGAGACGAAGAGAGCATCAAGCGTACTTTTTATAGTATTGATAATTGGAAACGGGCAATTATCCAACTGGCAATGACCAATCTACGTCAGGAATTCGGTGAATTGTCGCTGGATGAGAGTCTTGTGGCTCGTGAGAAAATCGCCAGTAATTTGCAAAGAATTCTAAATACTTTTGCGGTGGAGTGGGGATTAACGGTGAGCAAGGTCGAAATCCGTCTGATCGACCCTCCCGATGATATTAAGAAAGCGATGCACAAACAAAAGACTGCGGAGCAGGAACGCCGTTCCATGAAATTATTGGCAACGGGCGAGTTCGAAGCGGCTGAACAACAAAAACTGGCAATTGTACAACGCGCCGAGGGTGAACGCGAAGCGGTTATTCAGGTCGCTCAGGGCAAAGCTGAAGCGATCCGGCTGGTCAATGAAGCAGCCGAAAAATATTTTGTCGGCAATGCCCAGGAGCTAAAAAAACTGGAGATGATCGAAAACTCTTTGCGTGATAACGCAAAGATTGTGATTACAGAACACGGGATTAACCCTACTCTGTTGCTTGGAAGTTTGCCGGTCAGTATGACGAATGAAAAAGACATCAACAAGTAGCCATCCGGCAAAAGAGCCTCAAAATTTGGTGGAAAGTATCAATACTATATCCGTCCACCACAAAGAAGAGGAGCGAATTATGGAAAACCAAATCACATGTCCATCCTGCCATATAAAAATATCAGATAAACCGATCATTGATGATGCGGCAAAAGGTATAGGCTCTGATACGCAATTTCTGATTTGTGAATGTGGGGAAAGAATTACGTATTGGCAAATTACAGCTCAGTTAAGAGAACAGAAGACGTTTTGGACAAAAATTCTGAAATGGTTTCGAGGATCATCAAAAGATTGAAGGATGAGTGCAATGAATATCCTGCTTGTTTACCCTGAATTCCCCGATACCTTTTGGAGTTTCAAACACGCGCTCAAGTTTGTACGAAAGAAGGCTGGGGCGCCTCCGCTTGGACTGTTGACCGTTGCAGCCATGCTGCCCGGCGAATGGGACAAGCGCCTGATCGATCTCAATATCACTGATCTCAAAGGTGAGGATCTGAAATGGGCAGATTATGTTTTCATCAGCGCCATGACTGTGCAGCGTGAATCGGCACAAACTGTTATCAAACGTTGTAAAACCATTGGGGTAAAGATGGTGGCTGGTGGTCCACTTTTCACGATGGAGCATGAGCAATTCCCGGATGTGGATCATTTTGTTTTGAACGAGGCGGAGGAGACGCTAAAATCGTTCTTGCTGGACCTGGCACAGGGTCAGGCTCGACGCGTTTACTCGTCTAGTGAATTTCTAGATATCCATCAAACCCCAGTCCCGTTGTGGCATTTGGCGGATCTAAAAATGTATGACACAGTTGGAATTCAGTTCTCGCGTGGTTGTCCGTTTGATTGCGATTTTTGCAATGTGACCGCGCTGCTGGGGCATCGTCCGCGCACCAAGACTGCTGCACAAGTCGTTGCTGAACTTGATAGTCTGTATGCATTAGGTTGGCGCAAGAGCATTTTTTTTGTGGATGATAACTTTATCGGAAACAAGAAACAGATCAAGTCTGAAGTGTTGCCAGCTCTGGTCGAATGGCGCAAGGGAAAGACCGGCATGTCATTTAACACAGAAGCATCCATCAATCTTGCCGATGATCCCGAATTATTAAGGCTGATGGTGGAAGCTGGGTTCGACACCGTGTTCGTTGGTATCGAGACACCCAATGAAGCCAGCCTGACAGAATGTAGCAAGAGTCAAAACAAAGGGCGTGATCTGGTCGAGAGTGTTAAGAAACTTCAACGCGCAGGTCTTCAAGTGCAAGGTGGTTTCATCGTTGGGTTCGATCATGATTCCCCTTCGATCTTTCAACAGCAGATCGACTTCATTCAAAAGAGCGGTATTGTGACTGCCATGGTCGGTCTTTTGCAGGCTCCTTTAGGGACCCGCTTGTATGAACGTATGCAAAAAGAAGACCGCTTGATAAATCAATTTTCAGGCGATAACGTAGATGGTTCCACGAATATCATTCCCCGAATGGGACTCGAAGCGCTTAAGGAGGGCTATCGCAAGGTCCTTGGCTATATTTATGCGCCGAAACCTTATTACGAGCGCGTTCAAACTTTTCTTCGCGAATATCAGCCGCCCAGGATTAGGATTCAATTGGAGCCTCAATATATCCTGGCGTTTTGGCGTTCCATCTACCAATTGGGGATTCGTGGTACCGAGCGGTTTCACTACTGGCGGCTGTTTTTTTGGACCTTGTTCCGCCGTCCACGTTTATTTCCGCTGGCGATCACGTTCGCAATTTATGGGTTCCACTTCCGTCAGGTGATCGAATTGCACGTTGATTGAAGCTGTAGTTTACCTGCTATACCTATGAAGGAAATCGCATGGAACAAAATAAAATAAAGATCGAACGCGATAAGAAAATTGCTCTTGTGGCGCATGATAACAAAAAGCGCGACCTGGTCGAGTGGGCGAAATATAACAGGGATCTTCTGGCGCATCACACGATCTATGCAACAGGAACGACGGGGACGTTCCTGGAACAGGTGCTGGGCTTTCCAATTCACAAACTTGAAAGCGGACCGCTGGGCGGAGATCAACAGATCGGAGCCAAGATCGTTGAAGGCGACATTGAATTCCTGATTTTCTTTTGGGACCCACTCGAGTCTTTGTCTCATGATCCGGATGTCAAGGCACTATTGCGGATGGCTGTCGTTTGGAACATTCCCATCGCCTGTAATCGAGCCACCGCAGGCTTCATGATCTCGTCACCGCTGATGGATGAAGAATACGACCGCCTATTGCCGGAATATGATGAATATAGGAATCGCACGAGTATGGTTGTTGAGTCCGATTGATTTTGTGCAAACGTACCCCGACTTTAAAAAGGAGTCTCTGTGAATACAAATCAAAAACATCATCGTGTCATTCTACAGAGTATTGCACATAGGGTGATGATCGAGCGGGGACTGCGTCCCGATTTTTCCAACGAGGCGCTTACAGAACTCGAAAAACTCCAAACCTCGATTGACAAACCAGATCAGAATTCTCCCAACATCCGTGACATGCGAA
This sequence comes from Anaerolineales bacterium, assembly GCA_023382575.1. Taxonomy (GTDB): domain Bacteria; phylum Chloroflexota; class Anaerolineae; order Anaerolineales; family Villigracilaceae; genus Villigracilis. The sequence goes on along the minus strand of JAHDWC010000124.1, from coordinate 3,828 downwards.
CCCTTCTGTGGGCTTCCATTGACAACGATGATTCGCTCGATCTGGATCAATTGACCGTTGCCGAAGCAATGCCCGGGGGCAAGGTCCGAATCATGGTTGCCATCGCAGATGTGGATGCGCTCGTCCAAAAGGGGACAGCCTTGGACAAACATGCCCAACACAATACTACATCCGTATATACGGCTGCCAAAATTTTCCCAATGATCCCAGACCTGCTTTCCACAAATCTTACTTCACTTAACCTCAATGAAGAACGTCTTGCCCTTGTGGTTGAAATGGAGCTTGATGCGGATGGAACTCTCCTGAATTCAAGTATCTATCGGGCGAGGGTTTGCAACCATGCCAAGTTGGCATATAACAATATTGCCCCATGGTTGGAGGGAAAAGGCACTGTGCCCAAAACGGTTTCCTCCGTCATCGGGTTGGCTGAAAATCTGCGCTTGCAAGACAAAGCCGCCCAAAGTCTGAAAAAACTACGGCATGTTAATGGGGTACTTACGCTGGAAACCATTTCGGCGAAACCGGTTTTTGACGGCGATCAGATCAAAGCACTTGAAATTGAAGAAAAGAATCGTGCCAAAGAGATCATTGAAGACTTCATGATCGCAGCCAACGGCATCACTGCACGTTATCTCTCGGCAAACGGCTTCCCCTCGATCCGTCGCGTGGTACGCACACCGAAACGTTGGGATCGTATCGTCGAAATTGCGGAAAATCATCAGTACGAGCTTCCCTATGAACCGAATTCAAAAGCCCTGGAGGAATTTCTCGTCCATGCCAAAGCAGCGGACCAAATGCGCTTCTCTGACTTGTCCCTGGCTGTGATCAAACTTCTGGGCTCTGGCGAATATGTTGCCGAGTCTTCTGATGAAACCGCACCAGGACACTTTGGTCTTGCGGTCAAAGATTATGCTCATTCCACGGCTCCGAATCGCCGCTATCCAGACTTGCTGACACAACGCCTATTGAAAGCCGCCCTTGCTGGAAAACCGGTTCCTTATAGTAAAAAGGAACTGGATGAGTTGGCATTGCATTGCACCGAAGCGGAAGATATCGCCACGAAAGTGGAACGACGCGTTGAAAAATCCGCCGCTGCTCTCATGCTTGAATCCAGGATCGGAGAAACATTTGACGCGATCGTTACTGGCGCTTCTGAAAAAGGGACTTGGGTTCGGCTGCTTACCATCCCTGTTGAAGGCAAGCTTGAACAAGGCTTTGAGGGACTGGATGTCGGCGACCAGGTCAGCGTTCAATTGATATTGGTGGATGTGCAAAAGGGATTTATCGATTTCAGACATGTTAATTCACAAAGACGCAGATAGGAGAACTTCATGAAGAAGAATGTTGGTTTATGGATTGACTACCGGGAAGCCATTATCGTAGAACTTTCGGATGTTGGGGAAAAAATCACTCTCATAAAATCAGACGCCGAAAAACAGATCCGTTTTGCAGGCGGCTCGCGAAAGGATGGGCTACAAACGACAGAGTCGATTCGTGAGAAAAAACATGACGCAAATCTTGGTACATATTTCGATAAAATTCTCTCTCTTATTCGTGACGCAGAACTGATTCAGATATTTGGACCCGGTGAAGCCAAGAATAAACTTGCGAAACGCCTGGAGCAGGATGGGCTAAAGGATAATGTTACTGAAGTGGAGACCGTAGACAAGATGACCGATAATCAGATCGCGGCAAAAGTCCGTGAACGTTTTTCAGCTTAAAGTAGGATATTCAGTAGGGTTTCCTGGAAAATCCTGGTGCGAAATTAATACTTGCCTCGCACCAAAAGAAAGGCTAACTTTGAGACAAGGAGTGATTATCTGTAGATTCTATAGCTCAGTAGATTGCATTTCAAAAAATATAGGGCTTCACAATATCATATTCGTATTCCATCACAAAAATATTTCCCCCAAAAGAAAAGGTGAGCTTAAGTTTGTCAAGGAGATTTCAATGCAAGATCAAAAATGTTCAAAATGCGGTTCGCGAAATGTGTACAAGAACACAGGCAAAAATTGGTGCCAAGACGGTATTGTGCTTCAAATGATTGCCGTGGATAGATTCACCTATCAATTTAAGACAGAAGCTTTTCTCTGTCTTGACTGCCGTTATCTAGAAATTCGGGCTGCAGAAACCAATACAGTATATGGAGATCATAAGACACTTATCGAAGCCGTTGAAGCCAGTAATAATTGGGCGAAAGTTTCAGTTTGATACCAACGAATTATTTAGTTGTTTGGTATCAAAACTAGTGGGAGAAAAGTCCAGTCCAAAGGGTGCTTTCAAGGTGATATTTCTTTGCAGTCAGACCGCTGTGTTGTAGTAGCACCGTAATGTCAATCGTGCTGATGGGGTAAGTCCATTTACAACATCACGGACATGAGATGCGTATTCGGGATATTCAAGGAATAGGTGTGTTAGGGAGAGACGTATCACTTTGTGTCAACGAAGTTATTAAGCACGCAGGGTGTATGCGGGGACTCATTGAGATCCTTACCGCCTAGGATGAAATATACTCCCATTATGCTGAGCGCATATGTCAATTGATCGCCAGTGTTTGTGGAAACATGCTTCATGCCAATAATTATATCTTGTATATTATGTGATTTAAGAATTTTCAGATTTTTTTCGGATCTTGCATAAACCCTGTATTGATTTAATTTGGTTTTATGCTATAACACTTATGACAATTATTTTGATTGTCATCAAACTTCAGGCTCTTTAAAATCGAAAACCGCAGGGTCAGGTAGAAACGTTAGCATGTTGCTCTTAAGTCTGCGGTCGAAGATTGACCCTCATAACCCGAAGGTCGCAGGTTCAAGTTTTACTTCGCCAACACCACATAAGTAAGCATCAGCATAATGCTTATTTATGTGGTGTTTTGTTCTTACTATTGCCCCGGCCAGCCGATCTGTCCCTGCCCTTCACGCACCGCCCAATAGATGATCCCGCCCCAATTCCAGGCGCGCTGATATTGGGGATTGCTTATACTCCCGGCATCATCCATGCGCCGCAGGGTCAGGTTGGTATCCCAATAGGCATCGGGTGTACCATCGTTATTGATATCAGTCATCCTCGCGGCAGGCAGGTTCGCCACGGCAGAGGGCGGGATTTCCCCGCCATTGGAATGATTTCTCCATTCGTAGCCGGTGATGCCGCGATGACCAGTGCCGCCGCCGCAGTTGTAATATCCATTGCCATTCGGACCGGGAAGACAACCCTCGATGGCTTCATATTCCTGGTAACGTAATTCCCAGAACAACTTGTACGGAGCACGCCCATTGCCGACAAACAAAGGCATGTCCCCAGGAAGTTCATCCAATCCACTGACACTGCCGGCAAGCGTGGTCGCGCCAACAGCGGGATGGGACGGCACTTCCCATTGAATGGTTTGAGATGCACCATTGGCTAACATCAGATCACCGATCAGGGGAAGAGTCACGAACACGGGACCCGCCGGTCGCAGGGTCAGGATCAGACGCAGGTCCTGCCAATCGCCAACCTGTGGATTGCTAGGCGATCCGCCGCCATTGGGAACATAGTTCACACCACCTGATCCGGAAGACTCCGGCATGCCGCCATTTCGAACTGTGGTCGGCCAACGCACCAGGGTTGCCGGGTAGGGTCGCACATCCAGATAGATTTCTGGGAAGGTGACCCGTGCCGTAATATTCCAGCCGCCATTGGTACAGGTAATCCCACCGGCGCCAATGGCAAAATCTGTGCAGGGGTGTTGTGGAGGCAATCCGGTGCCTTGCGGCGAACAGGGTACTTCAGTAAGAATGCTCCACGACTCCAAAGGAATACCAGTGCAATTATCCACCATCACCG
>JAHDWC010000123.1 GCA_023382575.1 Anaerolineales bacterium | reverse complement strand
CAGCCCCGAACCGAGGATGCCCATCCACAACAAAGCGATCCAGGTGATGGGCAGGGTGGGAATTTTAAGCGGCGCTTCGAAAATGAACGCGGATGAAACCATCACAACTGATGCTGAAACCAGCGGACCAAGTCCGCGCAGAATGGTGGGGGTGTTTTCGGTAAAGACACGTGCAAAAATGGAACTGCCCGCATAAAAAACGCAGGCGGCGATGACCGCTAATTGTCCGAGTAGGGAACCTGTATCTTCGCCGATGTCCTTGCTCATCAGCACGACCACACCGGCAAAGCCGGTCAACAAGCCGATGACCTTGGGCGCGGTCATCTTGTCATCGTGCAGGAGGAAGTGCGCCACCAAGATGGTGAAGAGCGGCACAGTCGCATCGAGGATGGAGGCGACGCCCGAGTCGATGGATTTTTGTCCCCACGAGATGAGGAAGAAGGGGATGGCGATGTTAGTCAAACCGAGGACGATCAGCGGAGCCCATTCCTTCCATGTACGCGGTAGAGGGATGCGCTGGGTGATGACAACTGCCACGCCGAACAGAAACCCGAAGAAGACGCGGAACGCCACCAACGTGATGGGGCCCACTTCTCGCAGCGCAAGTTCGACCCACATAAAGGACGAACTCCAGATCAGACCAAGCGTAATAAAGATGATCCAATGTTTGGTTTTCAAAGCATTCTCCTATTATTAAATGATTACTGGAAATTGTAGAGGAGGCGGGCTTCAAACGCGACCCGATTCTTGCTCAGTTTGAAAATGGGCAAATGTAGGGCTGAGTTTGCGGGTCAGATGTTCTTGACGAGGTAATATTCCCCGCGTTCAAAACCGCGGTCCAAATAATATTGACGCGTTCCAACAGCAGATATTACGGCAAGTTTTCCAAACCCCTTTTGTTTGGCGATCTTCTCTGCCTCTTCGAGCAGGCGCGTGCCAAGTCCCACATGCTGCGCCGCGCCGGTCTTTTCCGCGCCAACGGGTAAAGACTGTCCGTAGACATGCACTTCGCGGATCAATGCCGCGCCATCCAAGTCCGTCATGCCTGTTGCAGGAGATTCCCGTGACGGCAGCGAAAGGCGGATGAACCCGGCGAGACGGTCATCTTCGGTGTTGAAGGAGATGAAATGTTCCTCGGCTTTGCTGGCAGAGTAGGCATGATCGTTCAACCGCATCGCACTTAACGCGACGGCTTTTCCTTTTACCTCGCGGCATCTCACACACTGACAGCGCGTCCCGCGCCGCTTCATCTCGTCATGTACATCCTGTCGCAGGCTCGTGCGGCGATTCCCTTCGACGACGTTATTTCCGGGAATATCGCGGATGACACGGTTGACGCGGCAATAACGTGGAATAGTCGGTTTGATGTCTGCGATTAAGTCTACGAGTTCTTCGGTGGTGTATGGCTTGAACTCGCCGCGCTGCCAGTATTCGTACAACTCAGCATTGGCAAGCAGTTGATTCGGGTAGATCTTAATCTCGTCGGGGCAGAAATCTTCCCACAGTCGGGCGAAATCTTCCCGGTCAGTTTGAGGCGTGGCTCCGAGCAGATTTGGCATCCAGTGTAGGACGATCTTGAATCCGGCAGCGCGCAGCAACGCAGTCGCCTGTCGCGTGGATTCCACATCATGCCCGCGTTTGTTGATCTCCAGAATATGGTCGTTGAAACTTTGCGCACCCATTTGCACTTTGGTCACGCCGAGATGGCGCAGCCATTTGATCTCGTCGGGATTGATCTCATCCGGTCGAGTTTCAATGACCAGTCCCACGTTGCGATGCGGCGCGGTCTCGTTGGTGGAGTGAAGTTTTTCCAGTACGGCAGCATCGAAAACTTCCTGCCGTTGTGGTTCCAAAGCAGGGAGATTTTGCGAATGGTTCATCGCATCGAAACAGCGACCGATGAACCACTCTTGATAATCGCGGCGATACGAAGACCATGTGCCACCCAAAATGAGCAGCTCGATCTTGTCGGTGGGATGACCGAGATTTGTCAACGCCCGAATGCGCGATTCAACTTGTGTGTACGGATCGAATTGATGTTCGAGCGCGCGCATCGCGCCGGGTTCATCGGGTAGATAGCTCTTGGGCATGCGCACATCGGTGGGGCAGAAGATGCACTTGCCCGGGCAGGGATATGGCTTGGTCAACACAGTCACCGTGGTCACGCCGGACAGAGTGCGCATAGGCTTCATGCGGATTTTTTCAAGCTGTGCGCCATCTGGTTCGAGAGTCCCCGCTTTGACCATCTCGTTATACGCTGCCACCAACGCTGCCTTGTTCAGGTATCCGCCGCCCTCCAACGGATGATGACGGATCAAATCCATTACATCTTCTCCGGCGCGGATGCGCTCCAGGAGACGATGCGCCAGCTCCATCTTTTGTGGCGTCAGCGCGTTGATCTTCTTCCAGCGTTGTCGTTTCTCGGTAAATTCCATATGTTTATATAGGGGCGACCCGTTCAGCGGTATAAATCGTCTTGATCCACAATGAAGGGGCGTCCTTACTTAATTTCCAATTGAAATTCCTGTTTCACTTCGTCGATGTTCTTGTGCGTGAACATGGTGGTGTGTAGTCCGCATTCGACCTTTCCACGCCCGGCCCAGCGACCAGAACGCTCGTCGTCATTGACTCCGATGGCGATGGTACAAGGCGCACAGCCTACGCTGCGATAGCCTTTCTCAAACAACGGATGGGCTGGCAGGTTATTTTCTTCCATGTAACGTTTAACATCTGCCTTCGTCCAATTCAACAGCGGATTGATCTTCAGCAACCCGTCGCCTTGCAGCTCCAATATCTTGGCATGTGCGCGTTCTGAGGTCTGATCGCGACGAATGCCGGAGATCCACGCCTTGAGTCCGCTTAAAGCTGCCTGCATCGGCTGGACCTTGTGTAAATAACAACACAGGTTTGGGTCTTCCAATGGCAGCGTGCGCGTGTGTTGACGCACGAACACATCCCAGCGCGAGTTGCGATACAAATCCACCACGTTGAGATCCCATTCCAGCGCAATATATTCGCGGAACATCAACGTCTCCCAAAAGTGATACCCCGTGTCGATGAAATACACGCGCGTATCACGCTTGATGCTTGCCACCATATGCAACAGCGGCATGGATTGTGTCTGGAAGGACGAACTCATCGCGATTTCTGGAGAAAATGTATCCACCGCCCATTGGATGATCTCCTGCGGGGTCTTCGTCTCAAAATCCGCAGATAATTTTTCAATTTGTTCTAACGGTAACATGCCCGCCATTATACCTTTATGTCACGACCTTCATGGGTATAATCCGACCATGAATTCCGACACAGCCGCCAAACTCTTACAGATCAACCACGAATTTTATTGCCAATTCGGGGAGTCATTTTCCGCCACGCGTCAGCGGTTGCAGCCTGGTGTGACGAAAATCCTTGGCATGATCCGGCGGGACGAATCGGTATTGGATCTGGGATGCGGCAATGGCTTGTTCCTGCGCGAACTGCTTCGGCGTGGACATCATGCCGCGCTTCTCGGCGTAGACTTTAGCCTGCCCCTGCTTCGAGAAGCCGAATCCACGCCCGAAGTGGATTTCTGGGAAATGGACCTCAGCGCCTTATCCTCGCATAATCATCAGCTTGCCAATATCAGCGGACGCTGGTCAGTGGTGACAATGTTCGCGACACTGCATCATATCCCTTCGCGGGAGATCCGTTTGGACGTGCTAAAGGTGGTGCGGAAATTGCTCAAACCAGGCGGCAAGTTTTATCTTTCCAATTGGCAGTTTTTGAACAGCGAAAAATTGAAGTCTCGCATCCAGCCGTGGAGCCGGGTGGGATTGTCGGATGGGGATGTGGACGAAGGGGATTTTCTGCTCGATTGGCGCAGTGGCGGCGAGGGGTTGCGTTACGCGCATCAGTTTTCAGAGGAAGAACTCTTGCATCTGGCAGAACAAACTCAAATGAAGGTCGAGGCGTCGTTCTTGTCCGATGGGGAAAATGGCAAGCTGGGGTTATATCAGATTTGGTCCTGAGTTAAAGGCTGTATTCAACTCGGTCACGCCCGTTATGTTTGGCAACATACATGGCTTGATCGGCGCGATTGATAAGTGTGTCGAGGGTGTCAGTATTCTCGTCGGTGCAGGCCACGCCCAAGCTGACCGTGAAGTTGATAACAATATCCTCGGTGAGATTCACGAATGTTTCGGCAATGGTCTTTCGCAGACGTTTTGCTACGTGCAGCCCGGCTGTGAGGTCGGTGTTGGGTAGCAGGATGACGATCTCCTCGCCGCCATACCGCCCGACCAGATCTCGATCTCGCACACAATTTTTGCATTGCAAGGCGAATTGACGCAGGATCTTATCTCCGGCTTCATGACCGTAGGTATCGTTGACGCTTTTGAAGTGATCGATATCCACCATGATGGCGGAGAATTTTTTATTGGCTCGTTTCGCCTCGTCGAAGGCGACCTGTCCCATGTGCAATAGTCCGCGGCGGTTATAGATTTCCGTCAACGAATCGATGATGGCTTGTTCTCTTGCCATGCTAAAGATGCGCGCATTTTCCAGCGCCACAGCCACCTGATTTGCAAACTCTGTCGCGGTCTTGATATCTTCTTCGCTGAAATCGTTGGGCTCGGCGCTGTCGATGGTCAGCAGACCAATGGTTTTTTCCTGAGCAATCAGCGGCACGCCCAGCCAGGAACGGATGTGGTTATGAGGCGGCTCATTGAAATCTTTATACACTTTGCCGGCTTCTGGCAGGTAATAAGGCTTGCCGGTTTCAATGACCACACTGTTCGGATTCTCACCGGGGATGATAAACCGCATTCCGATGATGTTATCCAGCTCCTTCCAACCGTGTCCGCCAATGATCGTCAATGCGTTTTCTTCGAGCAGTTGCACGGTCGCGCTGTCATAGGGCACAACCTGATTGAGTTGTTCCAGAATGTGCTTGACGGCCTGATCCATTTCCAATTTTTCGACGATGGCCAAACTGGCTTTTCGCAAGTTCTCAGAAGTCTCCGCGCGCCGACGCGCTTCTTCCACCGCCTGGAATTTTTCCAACGCCAGAGCGATCAACGCCGAAGCCTGTTCGCAGATCGAGATCTCATCTTTCAGAAAATGATGCGATTTATTAAAAGTCAAAATGACCGCGCCCAGCTTTTTCTGGTTGGCGATCAACGGCAGCACCAACACCGATCTGGATGGGAATTGTTCGATGATGTGTTGTTCCGCGTAGTGTGTGGTGCTGGTATCTTCCACAATGAGAGTACGCCCAGTTTGCAAGGCAGACCCTGTGAAGGTGCGATCTCCTTGATTGGGCTTGTATGAAGTATAGACTTCTATCGGCGCTCCATACGAGGCGAGCGGAATAGGCTGTTCGGCGGCTTCATCCCATAGTGTGATGAAACATCCATCTGCATCGATCAAGTCGCCAAGGCGTTCCACAACAACCCGCGCCATTTCCTTGATGTCATCTGCCTGAAGAGAGATCGCAACGATCTGATGCAAAAGGCTGAGGACATGTTGGCGGCGGATCAATTTCTGTTCGGAGCGGGCACGGTCTTCTGCCGCGCCGAAAATGCTGGCGGCGGCATAAAAAGCCTCCAGTTCGGTGCCGGTCCAGTCGCGTTCTTCGCGGCATTCTTCAAAGACGATGAAGCCCCACCATTGCCGTTCTACAAAAATGGGAATAGCCGCCAGCGAAAAACTGCTTAGAATTTTTAGAAAATCCTGTTCCTCTTCTGGAAAATCGGAGACTTGTCCATAAATGGGAATGCCTTGTGAAAACGCATTGACCCATCGGCGGAAACCTGTTTTTTCCAGGGAGATATGCTGCATGGCGGGATTATCTACCAGCGGCGTGATGCCCGAAGCCACCCACTCAAAACACAGGCTGGAGAGGATAAGACTCTGTTCGTTGGCGTAATTCATCACCACGAACACACGGCTGACATCGGCCGCCTGTCCCAGCTTTTCCAACACTTCGGGAATATTTCCCTCCCAAGCCGATGTACGCAGGAATTGCGTCGCCGCATAGCTGATGGCCGACATGATGGCTTCGCGGCGGGTGAGTGCCAACTCCACTTCCTTGTTCTCGGTGACGTCGTGCAAGGTGACCATATAATCAGACGCTTCTTGCGCCTGCGTAGAATTGGGGACAAGCACAGGAATGATGGTCGCTTCAAAGACCTTTAACGATTTGCCGCCCCCAGTGCGCACTTCCACCCGTTGCTCACCGTGGAAGAGATAGGGTTTGAGCGTTTCGTGGAAATCTTCTGAAACTTGAGAGAGCGGTTGACCCACCGCCTCGTCATCTCTAAAATGGAACAACGCCTCCGCTGTCGGGTTGAGATATAAGATGCGCTCCTGCGGATTCAAGACGATCACCCCATCGCGCATCGTCTTGAGGACGTTGATATGTTCAGGTGGCAGGATGTCCAATAGACGATATTTTTTGATCGCCCAGAACAATGCCAACGCAGTCGGCATGAAAAGCACAGGCGCCAGATCCAAATTGCGGATGGGACCAATGCCCGTGACGAAGATCACGCTTCCGACCAACGGGATGAGAATCCCTACCGCCACCAAGCTGATCTGTGCGCGATAAACATGAGGTTGACGGATCAGCTCACGAACCAGCAGGACGTTGGCCGCCACCAACAGCGAATAGGAATAGATGGTTTGGATCCAGAAGAACACTCCAAAGCGGACGGAAAGCAGCGTCAGCCCAAAGGATTGCTCGACCGTTTCATCCGTCCACATCAGGTTGTGCAACGGATGAGTCCACACCAGGAATAAGGTGATGACGGGAATCAACCAGATGACCGACCGAACGCGTGAAGTGAGTAAATGGCTATTCCCCGTGTACTCGAACGCAAAGAACGTCATGAACAATGGCGCGGAAACGATGCCAAAGTATTCGATCTGCGTGAAGAGCAATTTTGCTTCCAGTGATGGGAAGAAAACTTCAAGACTGTAACCGAAAGTCCAAATGGACATGCTTAGCATGGCCCAGGCAAACGAAGTCACGGCGATAGCGGGACGTCTGCGCCAGGCGTATAACCCCAACAAAGCGTATGGTATGGCTGCGATGATGTAAATCAGTGGAACATAAATATCAGGTCGCGCGAACATTTTCCTTTTCTATATTTTATTCATGAAGAGTGGGAATAGCATTACAAAACTGTCATAATTGCCCAGCCTTCATAATTGTAAGAATAATAAAAAAACGCTTCGCTCTCAACCGAAAGCGAAGCATCAACTCATCAAATGATCACACGCTGAGGGTCAACGATATATTGCCACCAATTGTTGTGGATGCCATTCTTGCGTCCTGCCACCCGTGGAAAGTGATTGAACCACCATGTGTGATGCGCGCGGATATTTCCTCCACCCCATGTAGAGGTGTTGACTGTGCGCACATCGCCTTTGAAGTTTGGAAAGTTCAACAGCCAGTCAAAGCACTCGCTTTGCACCGGCAGAGAGTTTCCCCAGTCGTAATCTGTCTGGCTGTTGGGCGCGAAGTGGATATTGCCACAAGCGGCTTTTCCCGGCGCAGATTTCTCGTAGCGGATGAAGCGCTTCCACAAATTGGCATCGCCGCTCAACTTGCTGAACGTCTTTTCCATGATCGATTCGGCGCGATGACCATACGATTCCAGCATCTCACCGATGAAGCGTTCATAGGAAAAACCCATGATGACAAAGCGGCGCTTGCTCGAGGATGTGTTTGCCAGCGGGGGCGCATTGCACCAAAACGCGCCTGGTCCGCCCATGATGGATTCATAAAACCCGGCATGCGGAAAACCAAAGACCCACACTTCGTCGATCTCGCTGCGCGCTACGCGTTGAAGAATATTGAATTGACTGAGGATCGCGTAATAATCGACTTCCTGCGGTTTGTGCGGAGGCGAAATCCGTTGTAAGACATCCAGATAGGTGCGAGGCGTGTATCGGAAGCCATCTGTTTTGGCAGGAAATTCGTTCACGTCGATGCGTTGAACGATCTCATAACGCGCCAAGCCTTTGCTGGTATCGAGCAGGTCTGCCATGAAACCGGTCAACAGATCGCCAGTGTTGTACCACTTCATTTGCTGTGACAGGGTAACGCCCGTCGTCGCATCCATCACTGGGTCGTAGACGATGACCAGCACCTTGCTGCGTGTCACCTGTGCCGGCTCGGTAAGATTATCCGTTGGGTAGCGGGCAGGTCTGAAGAGGTCAAGAAGCGAAGCGAGGAAATTGGACATCGTTTCCTTTCATCAGGGCATGTTGACGGCGAAGTACACCTGTCGATCCACGGCGAAATACAACACATGATCCGGGCTGACGGCTATGGCACCGACCGAACCTGCTGGGACGGGATTGCCGTTTCCTGTCGTCGGGCGGAATTGATTCTGCAACTCGAACGTGCGCGGCGCGAAGCGCATCGCCGTCTGACTTTCCGCATCCAACAGCAGCAGCGATGTGTCGGGCGGCGCGGCGAAGATCAACTGCGTGAAATGCGCCGTGCCGAACAAGTCTGTGTCTTGATAAGCCGGGAACGGATTGACCAGCGCCACTTGTTCTTCGCACTTGGATTTGCTGGCGTCGATGCGGCTGTAAGAACAATTGGAGACGCGTCCGCCTGCATGCAGCATGTACATCTCATCGCCTGAGACGATGAAGTCGATCACATCTTGTGTGGGCGTTTGCTGACCGAAGAAGAAATATGGACGATCGATAAACGTCCCTTCCTTGCCGGTGTAAACCCATACTGCCCGTTTGGGCGCATCGAGCACGTACAAATTGCCGCTGTCCATTGTGATGGCGGTGATGTGTCCCCAACCCGTATCTGGCGGTGGAAGGGGAATGGCTTGCGGGACAGCGCCGGGTTTGCAATACAGGAGATACCCATTTGAGTCGATTCCCAATAATGTGGCATCGATCAAATTGGTAATAGGCAGCGCCAAAATATCCACCAACGCGCCGACTTGATAATCGCCATACGTCCCTTGTTTACAGGTGAATGTCGTGTCTAATTCAAAGCCGCCATTGCCAGATGGAATAGCGCGTAACGCATCCCCGTTCTCCGCGTTGAGCAGGTAAAGATCTTTCTCGCTCGCCGCCATACGGCTGACGTCAATGTTGAGTTTGGCGCTGAAAGCGGGATTGAATTGCATGCGTGTGATGCCGTACAACGTATCGAGATTGGTTTCAGCAGTGCGGCGCAGCGTCACCGACTCAGGCGTGGAACGATAAATCTCCTCCGCCTTGCTGACCAGATAAATAACCTGATTCCATGCTTCACGCTGTTCGATGGGATTCGCCAACGTGGGCGCTTGCTGGCTGACCTGATTGGCTTGCTGAATATAACTTTCGAACTGCGGGTTGCGCCCATATTTTGTGTACACCACGAACAAAACCGTCACAATGACCAGCGGCACCAAAAGCGCAATGACGAACATCGCAGAATCGGAAGTCTTCGGCAAGTCGCTGGACTCTGAGTTGGGGAGTAGCCGCGGCAGGAAGTTGCGCGTCTTTTCTCCCAGAGAGCGACTCCCGTTTCTGAAAAGCTGCATAAACCCGACGATGGTCTTCGCCGTCTGACGCATGTGTTGAGAAGGTTCACGCGGACCTTCAGGTGCTTTCTCTTTAGGCGGAAGCTCGCTTTGTTTGATCTCTGGTTCTGCGGTTTCAGCTTCGTTTTCGTCCACATCCGCAGCAGGTTGCGCGGACGTTTCTTCCACGGGTGGTTTGGGTTTAGCGCGCGGAATGGACGATGGAAAGTCGCGAGATGTGTTTTTGTGAGGCAGGTGCGCCAGCGGGTCAGAGTTTGTTTCTTGAGGTAGATGCGTCTCTTGCGGCTCGGGCGGAATGGCATATGCCGAAGGCTGCAAGACATGCGCAGTCGGCTTGGATTCAATTTCCTCAACGGCAGGCAACTCTTCGGTCGGAGTTGGAAGCGCAGGCTCTTCCTGCGGAATCGGCTCTTCCTTGGGTGCTTCCACTTTGGGAGTCGCCGTTCCTCTAAAGAGATTCATCGCCCCCATGCCTTCAGTGGATTGAACCAGGACGGCGTTCAGGTCTTCACCCGTCAACGCAATGAGACGGCGACGCATTGCGTCGAACGAGGAGGGTTTGGCTTCATCCAGCGGCGTGGACCACGCATTGGGCAGCCGCCCGCAAAACAAAAGCAGATCGCCCGCATTCAGGTCGGTTTGCGCGTAATGGATGTTGATGGTCTGACTCGAGCCCAAGCCTTTGCCTGAGATGGCTGGCTCAAAAAAGTGACGCGACTCATTTTGCCCGAACCAATACATATGCATCGGTCCGCTGATGGAAAAAATGCACTGACTTTCGCGCACCGAAGCGAGCGACAGCCACGCCAGCGCATACTGTCCGCGCGCGCTGGTGGACATGTTGCGTTCAAGCAAGGTCTTGTTCACAAAATCCGCGGCGGCGCGCAAAGCGCTAGTGACAGCCCGTGGAGTTTGGTAATAGACATTGGCAGCGTCTTCTGCCAATTTTTTATATTCTGTGGTGGTGATGGTGGAATTGCCCGCCAACAGCAGATACACGATCAGGCGGTCTTGCTCGCGTCCGCGCGCCGCGGTTTTAGGCGGCATCAGCGCCAGCAGACCGGGCATTTCGGCTTGCTCCTGACCGTTCAAGCGATAAAGAGGCGAAAGATTGATGTCGAGTGGCATGTAAGATTGTTACCGAATCGCCTATCATTATACTGGTAAAATTCGACGGCTATGGACTATAAACTACTCAATGATTTTTCTGAAATCGATTCGCAAGCATGGAATGACCTGCTGAATGAATCGGTCACTGACACGCCCTTTTTGCGATATGAATATCAAACCGCATGGTGGCGACATCTTGGCGGCGGGGAATGGAAGGACGCCAAACTCGTCCTTGTGGCGGCATACGAAAACGACAAACTCACTGGCATCGCCCCACTCTTCATCGCAGAATACGACAACCACCCCTCATTGCTCCTCAATGGCAGTATCGAAATCTCGGATTATTTGGATGTTATTGTCCGCGCCGAGGATCACGCTCGATTCATATCCGGCTTGCTGGACTTTCTCGCATCGACACTACCCGATAGCTGGTCCAAACTAGACTGGTACAACCTCCCCGACGATTCCCCGACTCTTGCCGCCCTCAAAGCAGAAGGCGAAAAACGCGGCTGGACTCACCTCGAAGAAGTCTATCGCCCTACACCCCGCATCGCTCTGAATAATGACTTTGAAGAATATCTCTCGCGGGTGGAGAAGAAGCAGCGTCACGAGATCCGCCGCAAGATGCGCCGCGCCGCCGAATCGGGCAGGGCGCGTTTTTATGTCGTCCCAAAAGATGCGGATATCGAGCCTGAGATGGAAGCTTTTTTCCATTTGATGATCCAGGATCCCAATAAAGCCCTCTTCCTCAAAGATGTGATGCGCCACCAAATATCTCATGCCATTCGCGCCGCACATGAATTAGGCTATCTCTGGCTGGCCTTCCTTGAAGTGGACGGCGTCAAAGCGGCGGCTTTGTTGAACTTCGATTACAAAGGGAAACTGTGGGGCTACAATTCCGGCGTCAGCCGCGAGTACATGGAACTGTCTCCCGGCTGGGTGCTGATGGCTCAAGTCATCCAGTGGTGTTGTGAAAACGGACGCTACGAGTTCGATTTTATGCGCGGGGACGAGGACTACAAGTATCGTTTTGGCGGGGTCAATCGTTTTGTGATGAGGGCAAAGTTAAGCAGATAGGTTTGATACAGATCATCGAAAGATTAAAAATGAGAGTACCCACAATGGGACCCAAATGACGACCAGCACGCCATAAGGCAAAACGGCAAGCAACCAGCCTTTGAACCAGCCAACCTTTAGTTCATCGCGAAAGGCAAACGCTTCATAGAATGTGGTGATGAGAATATTCACGACCCAGATCACCCATGAGCTGACCGTGTTCATTCCAACCAGTGCCAACAGCAGATAGATCAGCTGAGCCGGAGCCACCAGATAGCATTGAATGAAGAATAGCCGCTTCAACATCGAACGTCTGACCGGCTTGCGGCTCAAAATTTGCAGCCAGAACAAGAAGACTAGCAGACAGGTCAACACGGCCATCGTCGAAGCAACCAGATTATTTTCTGTCAACTGCGCGGCGAGGTCTGTCGAAACGAGGGCACGTCCCATCCAATTGAAGAGCGTATTCGGTACAACAGCAACGACCAGCAGAAATAAAGCAGGGGAGAGATATTCATCGAAGCGGTCGCTTTCATCCTTCTCCCATTCCTGATTGACATAGCTGACCATCAAACCGGGGCGGAACACGGCACGCAGGATGGTCTTGGGCAGCAATAAGATCCAAACGACCAGCTCATACATAAAATCCTGTAACGATTGAATGATTTTCAACAGATCCATCGTGACCTCCAATAAAAAAATCAGCCTTGTGAAAGCATAAACCCTCACAAGGCTGATTCGATGTCAATCGGAATTATCCGCCGCCTCCAACCCCACCGCCGACGATTCCGCCTTCGGTCAGTTTGCGCAGGTCGCTTAGTGCGGCTTCGATCTCCTCAGGTTTCACCGGGCGATCTTCGTCGCGATGTTTCAAAGAACCAGCCTTTGCACGTTCGAGCGCAAGCTCCTTGATGGAAGCATTATTCGCAACCGCTTCCTTGACCAAAGCAGCGCCTTGTGAATATCCGATGACCGGATTCAGCGCCGTCACAATGATGGCATTCTTCGCCAGCCAACCTTCGGCTTTTTCCTTGTTGGCAGAGACACCCTTCACCGCACGCTCCGTGAACGCATTGACCGAACCAATGATGACTTGCATCATCTCGAAGAGATTGTGCGCGAGGATGGGCATCATTACGTTCAATTCAAGTTGACCCGCCTGCGCCGCGAGCGCCACGGTGGTGTCGCAGCCGACAACGTGGAACATGGCTTGATCCAGCATTTCTGCCAGCACCGGGTTGACCTTGCCTGGCATGATTGACGAACCCGGCTGAACGGCGGGAAGCCTGATTTCGTCGAGTCCGGTCGAAGGTCCAGAAGAGAGGAGGCGGAAATCGTTGGCAATGCGGATCAACGTCAACGCGAGAGT
>JAHDWC010000122.1 GCA_023382575.1 Anaerolineales bacterium | reverse complement strand
GTGGGCAAAATTGATCATACGCAGGATACCGTAGACCAGGGTGTATCCCAACGCAATGAGGGCGTACACACTCCCCTGCGCCAGACCGAAGACAGCTAGGTCGAACCACTGAACTGCTGTGTATTTGCCCTGTTGAAGGGTGAGATATGAGCCCCCAATAATCAACGCAAGCAGCGCCGCCCCTACCAGCCACATGAAGAGATCTGTCCAATTGATCCGTTTGATTCGGTAAGATTGCATGTCGAATTCCTTCGCAGGGATTTGATTAAGCCAGACCGCGCCGGAGACGGTCTGGCTTGATTGCCCAAGGTCAAACTACCGGCTGGGCGTTGGCTGCACTAGAAATTACGGCTGCCAGAAAACGGGAGGAGGCCAGGCGCCGTTCACTTCTTCAGTAGAGAGTTTGAAGACACCCAACGCTTCACCGGTGGCGCAGTCACCGTACTCGTTACAAGTCAGGTTACCGGTCAGACCATCGTAGTTGCTCAAGCCGTAGAGGTAGTCGCGCAGGGCCTGGCGTCCAACATGGACGGTGCCATCAGCATCGACAACCGCAACTGCTTCGATGCCATTCAACAGCATGTTCGTCGCATCATAAGCGTGAGCGTGGAAGCCTGACGGGGGAACGCCGCCGATTTGGTCAGCCCATTTGGCGAGGAATTCACCGTAAGCGGCATCATTCACGTCAACATACGGACCGGAAAGGTACATACCATCCGCAGCGGAGCCGGTGGCTTCGGGGAAGGTGTCGGCGAACAGACCATCCGCACCCATGAGGAGCACGGTCTCAAGACCGGCAACTTCGCGGGACTGGGCGGCGATCAGGTTGCCTTCAGGCTCGAAGATCGGGAAGTAGATGATCTCAGGAGCACCAGTGGCAATGCTGGTGAGAACCGGCTTCATGTCGGTATCGCCAACGTTGATGGCTTCCTGGGCAGTCACTTCACCACCGAGTTCAATGAAGACTTCGGCGAACACGCGCTGGAGGGATTCGGCGTAGGGGCTGCCGTCGTGGATGGTCGCAGCCTTGCGAACACCGAGTTCATTGTAGGCGAATTCCGCCGCAACACGACCCTGGAAGAGGTCGTTGTGCGCAGTGCGGAAATAACCATCGTGATGATCGGGGTGATTCGGGTCGGTCAGATCGGGGTTGGTGTTGGAAGGTGAAATCATCACCATGCCAGCCTGGGAGATCAAGGGCATGGCAGCGCGGGCTTCACCGGAGCAGTTGGTACCAACAACACCGATGATGGTTGCATCAGCGGAGATCTTGGTGCCGGCAGCCTGACCACCTTCTGCACTACAGAGGGTGTCTTCACCGGAGAGTTCAATCGGGTGACCGAGCAGTTCGCCGCCGCGATCGGCGATCGCGATTTCAATGGCGCCCTTGCTGTCCTCACCGAGGGAGGCAGTTGCGCCGGAGACGGTCAACGCATAGGCGATGTGGATCGGGTCACCAGGGGCGATGGAAACACAACCAATGGCATCCGTACATTCGAAAGCGCCGCCTTCGGCGGGGGCTTCGGTTTCTTCAGCAGCTGGGGCCTCTGTTTCCTCAGCAGCCGGGGCTTCGGTCGCAGCAGGGGTTCCGCAGGCGGCGAGAGCCATGCTGGCAATGACCAAAAGCGACAGTAAAGCGAGTAAACGCTTATTCATTATCTTGCTCCTCCAAATTGGTTTCAGATTCTTGGTCCCGCCAAACGACGGGTGGATACGAACCATGCTGACCAAACTGATGCAGTCGGCCTCACCTCCTTCCAAGAGAATGCTTCTTACCATAATACAAAGAAAGCCCAAAAACCCTGTCACTTGGATTTTTATGGCTTGCTAACAAAATAAGGAATAAATACTGGTTATTGACGTTATAGCGGTATTAAAGAGTAATAATAAGGTGATTTTTATCTTCGGTCAAGCATTTGTGTCTATACGTTTCGGCGCTTTCGGAGGCGCTTGTCCGAATTACCAGCCTACTTGCTTTCAGTGGGCCTGTATAAAAGTTGTTCGCGGATTCTCAGATCGGTATTGCGGATTTTCATGGCAAGGTCCGCAGCGAGATTATACATCAAGCGATAGCCAAGTTGAGGATAGGTTTCACACAGCATAATGATCTTATCGCGGGGAATGACCAGCAGACGGGTATCCTTCTGCGCTGAACGCGCCGATGCGGATCGTAATCCCTCATCCACCAATGCCACCTCTCCAAACGACTGACCCCGACGCAAACGAGCCACGGCCGTCTCCGACTTGTTCAAGGAACCTGTCACGCCACGGTTGATCAAAATATCCACCTCACCCTGCATGATGACATACAATTCCTTGCTGCTGCTATTTTCTTGAAAGATGACTTCATCCGTATTGAAGACAACCTCCTGACACAAATTCGCCACCAACTCCAACTGTGTCGGCGTGAATTGATAGAAGATATCGCTTTGTTTCAGAAAGTTGACAATATTGTTCATTACCAGGCAATCCTTTTCAAGAGTTTAACATAATCATGGATGGAGTGCAACGCTTCACCCTACGGGTAGGGTTGTATCAACCAGTCGTATGGATCCACCTGGATGCCATTGACCCACAACTCCCAATGGAGATGCGCACCCGTCACACGTCCTGTCCCGCCGACTAATCCGATGACTTCACCCTGTTGAACGGTCTGCCCCACCTGTACCTGAATCAACGATTGATGCCAGATGCCGCTATACACTCCCCACCCATGGTCGATGACGGTGGCATTGCCGCGCACCGTCCACAAACCGGCGAACACCACCACACCCTGAGCCGGAGCCGTGATCACACTGCCTTCACCGCCGCCATAGTCCAAGCCAGTGTGAAAACCTTCCACGGTCAGCTCAGTGCCCTGACCGATGTAGGTGCGGCGATTGCCATAGCGTGAAGTGAAGTAAGTTGACTCCACATAGGAAATCGCGGGTGAAAGAAACCCAGCGTTCCAATAACGAGTTGGCGTGACCGGAGAAGTGAGGGCAACCAATTGCTCCAATTCCGGTTCCGTTGAAGCCGGGTCGATGGTGGCTGGGTCTACAAAAAGAAGCGGGTCTTCGGGATAATTGCCAGAGATGATGAGAATCAACTGCTCATACGATTGCGACGTGCCATCCGGCAAAGTCGCATCCAACCGCAGCGGATAGACGCCTGGCTCCAGCAGAGCGTGTACACCCTGTAAAGCGACTTGCGTGCCATCCTCAAGCGGGAAGAATCGCAACGGATGGTCTACAAGAATGCCACCTAGTGTTACGCCCGGTTGTGTGGTCACTTTAATGACGCCTGTGCCGCCTTGTTTGATGGGCAGGTCGCGGATTTCGGCATTGATGAAAGCTGAGGGCAATCCACTGGAGGAAGAGCTGCTGCTTTCTCCGGGCGCAAAAAGAGTGTCGCTTGGCAGTCCGTCCCATGAGCCTTGCAGGCTATTGATATGAGCCAGCGTCCACACATCGGAATTATTTTTCACGGCGATTTCCAACAAGGATTCACCTGCTGCAGGCGAGACGCGCTTGTTGTATTGGCTTTGCTCCTGCTCAGGGACGATCATGTTCACGCCGACATAAAACTCACTCGGGCTGACAACGCGATTCAAACGCTTGAACAAATCTTCGGGAACTTGAGTTTGACGCATCATACTGCGATACGAATCGCCGAAGTTGATATATCTCGTATTCAGGATGCCTGTCACGCCTTCGAGACCGGGAATGATCAAGCGTTGTCCCGCCGCCAATTGATTCGGGTCTGCGATGCCGTTGACATCCATCAGATCAGTTTGGTTGATGCTGAAGCGCGCAGCGATGGAAGATAAGCTGTCGCCAGGTTGGACGATGTAGATCGGTCCGGTCGCGTCTTGCGCCTGGGCTGGCGTAAGCGGCAGGATGGTTAGGATCAACAAAAGGGTTAGCAGGATGCGTTTACGCATCCACGAATGTGACTTGGTCACCGATTTCATAATCCGCCCAGCGGTCGGGGTGTATTTCGAGGGTGTATTTTGCATCTGATTTGGGGAAGTAGGCAGGTTTCCATGACTTTGCGAGGATTTTATCGACCACGGTCATTTGGGAGTTGATCCAAACGACGGTGAGGTCGAACGGCACAAAGAACATGTGGATGGATGTGTCGAGGCGTGAGTCACGTTTTTCGACGAGCAACAAACCTTCGTCGTGGGGGAGATGCGGACGAAACATCAGTCCGCGCAGACGACATAGGAATGAGTCGCAATATCCCACGCGAGCGGGCGCTTCGATCTGTTTGTTAAGGTTTTGGACGTGAATGAGACGGGGCATGTTTCAACTTACAAAACAGGGCGGCGAGCCCGCCGCCCTGTTTGATAATTTTGGTTAGTGCTGGCTGATGACTTTTTCCACACTGTCCATCAATTCCTGCGGACTGAATGGTTTGGCGATGTAATCGTCTACTTTGGCGATGTGCAAGCCGAGGACTTTGTCGATGTTCTGTGCCTTGGCTGTGACCACAATGACAGGAATATCGCGTGTGGAGGCGTCAGCTTTCATTTGTTGGTATACTTCCCAGCCATCCATATCAGGCATCATCAGGTCAAGCAGGACGAGGTCTGGGTGCAGGGAGTGGACCATTTTGATGCCCTCCAAGCCGCCGGGTGCGCCATGCACTTCGAAACCTTTCCGGCTAAGAATAAGCCGGATCAGATCGATCATTTCCGGCTCATCTTCAATACACAGGATTTTCTTGACGGTTGTTTGATCCATATAACTCCTGCTTTCGAAGCAAGTTTACCATAAAACAAAACTGGACATCGTGGATGAAAATCATCACCTGGAACGTAAACGGAATTCGCGCAGCCCTTAATAAGAATGCATTGAACTGGGCATTCGAGCAATCACCAGATGCCCTGTGTTTACAGGAAGTGAAGGCGCGCCCCGAGCAATTGAGAGAAAGTCAAAACTCAGTATTAAATTTGCCGTCTGTGTGGAATCCCGCCGAGCGTGCAGGCTACAGTGGCGTGACCACTTTCTACAAAAACAAACCGGATGAAATCGTGATTGGTATGGGCGATCCGAAATTTGACGCCGAAGGGCGCATCATTCAAACCCGATGGGGGAATCTACGTCTCTTGAATATTTACTTCCCGAGTGGCTCCCGCGGACATGAACGTGTCGGCTATAAATTGGAATTTTATGCCGCCCTGCTGGATGTATGTGTTTCGCTTCATAAAAGAGGCGAGCTTCTCATCTTAACGGGTGACTTCAACACTGCCCATCAGCCCATCGACTTGAAGAATCCAAAACAAAACCTGAAAACCTCCGGCTTTTTGCCCGAGGAACGGGAATGGGTTCAGAAATATCTCGACCAGGGCTTTGTGGATGTGTTCCGTTTCCTATACCCGGAGAAGGTCCAATACACCTGGTGGACAGCCCGTCTCAACGCCCGCGAGCGCGGAATCGGCTGGCGGTTGGATTACTTCCTCGTCTCTGAGGCGCTTATGCCGCGCGTGAAAGATGTAGTCATCCACGATCAGGTGACCGGGTCAGATCACTGCCCGGTGGAGTTGGTTCTGGAGTAGGGCAAAACGAGGCTGAATTCATACTTTTGGGGCATTATCCGAATTAAATGCTGGTGAGAAAATCAACCTTTGTCCTCGCTGGGCAAAGATTGATTGGTTTTGAAAGCCCCACACGGGTACATTCGACCGTGTTAGAGATTCATAATAATAAAACGCCTTGTCGCCGCGTCTGGGAGGGTGACTTGGTATAATCCGAGTGCAAGTCAATTTTGGAGGATTCCGTGAATTCCCGTAGTCAATCTTTTTTTGTGTATTTCCTGTTGCTTGTAGCCATTGGAGCCATGCTGTACATGGGCTTCCGGGATAATACAAGCGCGACCGACCCTCTGACCATCAGCGAAGTAGCTCGTATGGCACAGAATGGGGAGATCGCGCGCATCATCGTTGAAAGCGACGACACCATCCGCGTGGTCAAAGTTAATGGTTCCGAGGAGACAGCCCTCGAGTCACGCAAAGAAGCGGATACAACTTTAGTGGGACAACTCCGCGAATATGGCGTCACCCCTGAGCAGCTTGCCGAGCTTAATGTTGAAGTCAGCGCGCCCTCTCCGTGGGGTGGGGTCTTGAGCGGTGCGTTGTATCTGTTGCCTGTGCTTTTCATGGGCGGTCTGTTGTGGTTTATCTTCCGACAGGCGCAGGGCAGCAACAATGCCGCCATGTCGTTTGGAAAATCGCGCGCGCGCATGTTCAGCGGCGAACACCCGACTGTGACCTTTGCTGATGTGGCTGGCGCAGAAGAGTCCAAGCAGGAACTGGCGGAAGTGGTCGAATTCCTTAAGGAGCCGCAGAAGTTCATTCAATTGGGCGCGCGCATCCCGAAAGGTGTTTTGCTGGTTGGTCCTCCCGGAACGGGTAAGACCCTGCTGGCGAAAGCCGTTTCTGGTGAGGCTGGCGTGCCATTCTTCTCCATTTCCGGCTCTGAATTTGTGGAAATGTTCGTGGGCGTGGGTGCAAGCCGCGTCCGTGACCTGTTCGACCAGGCCAAGCGTCATTCACCCTGCATCATCTTCGTAGACGAAATCGATGCGGTGGGTCGTCAGCGTGGCGCAGGGTTGGGCGGTTCACACGACGAACGTGAACAGACCCTCAACCAGATGCTCGTCGAAATGGACGGCTTCGATACCGACACCAATATCATCATCATTGCGGCCACCAACCGTCCCGATATTTTGGACCCGGCTCTGCTTCGCCCCGGTCGTTTCGACCGCCGTGTGACGCTCGACCGCCCAGATGTCAAAGGACGCGAAGCCATCCTTAAAGTGCATGTTAAAGGTAAACCATTGGAACCCGGTGCCGACCTCGCCTCTGTGGCGCGTGGCACGCCCGGCTTCGCTGGTGCCGATCTTGAAAACCTCGTCAACGAAGCGGCCATTCTGGCGGCTCGTCGCAACAAGAAATCCATCGGTCAGCCCGAATTGGAAGAAGCCATCGAACGCGTGGTGATGGGACCGGAACGCAAGAGCCGCCTCATCTCCGACGAAGAGAAGCGCATCATCGCCTACCATGAAGCGGGGCATGCCATTGTGGGCAACGCCATCGCTGAAGCGGACCCCGTCCAGAAAGTGACCATCGTCGGTCGCGGACAGGCTGGCGGCGTTACCTGGTTCCGCCCGGATGAAGACCGCATCCTCATGTCTCGCAAGAAGATGCTGGCCACGCTCGCCATGGCGTTGGGCGGACGCGCCGCCGAAGAACTGATCTTCGACGATATCACGTCTGGCGCTTCCAACGACATTGAGCAGGTGACGCGCATGGCACGTGCCATGGTCACTCGCCTTGGCATGAGTTCCGAAATGGGCACGCTGGTCTATGGTCAAAAGGAAGAGTTGATCTTCCTTGGACGCGAAATCTCCGAACAGCGCGATTACTCCGAAGCGGTTGCCGAACAGATTGACCGCGAAGTCCGCAAGTTGGTGGAAGATGCCTACAAACAAGCCAAGATGCTGGTGAAGAAATATCGCAAGCAGTTGGATGCTGTGGCGCAGAAGCTCCTCGAAGTGGAATCCATCACACGCGACGAGTTCGAAGCGATCTTCCCGCCGCCTGCCGGCAAGAAGAGTGGAACTCCACAAGTTGCATAATTGATTCAAACAAAGAGCCTCCCGAATTTGGGAGGCTCTTTTGATTTGCTTGCGGATGGATTACTTCGTGCTTTCCTTGTGCTGACGGACCAACTCGCGTCGCAGGATCTTGCCGACAGTGGTCTTGGGCAACTCGGAGCGGAATTCATAGTGACTGGGCACTTTGTACGGAGCAAGGTGCTCCTTGCAGAAGGCTTTGAGCTCTTCTTCTGTCAGCGTTTCACCCGGCTTGACGACGACCCACGCCTTCACCGTCTCGCCGCGATGCGGGTCGGGGATGCCGCCCACGCCCACTTCCAGAACCTTGGGATGATCCATGATGGCTTCTTCCACCTCGCGCGGCCAGACTTGGAATCCGCCCGGCTTGATGAGTTCCTTCTTGCGGTCTACGATGTAGAAATAACCATCTTCGTCCATGCGGGCGATATCACCGGTGAAGAGCCAGGTCTTGCCGTCTTTCAAAGTGCGCAGTGCGTTGGCAGTCTCGGTTGGCATGTTGTGATAGCCCTTCATCACCTGCGGACCGTTGATGACGATTTCGCCGATTTCGCCAAGCGGCATTTCGGTCTCACCATCGTCGAGGCTGATGATCTTCACATCCACATCTGGCAGCGGCATACCGATGGAGCCAGTCTTGTTGACGCCATTGAGCGGATTGCAGTGAGTCGCAGTCGGCGCTTCAGACATACCGAAGCCTTCGAACACTTTACCGCCGGTCAGACGCTCGAACTCTTCCTTGGTCTCGCGCATCAACGCCGCCGAGCCGGAGATACAAGCCTTGATCGAAGAGAGATCGTATTTTCCAGCTTTGACATCCGGATGGTTGTTGATGGCGTTATAAAGCAGTGGCACACCGGGGAAGATGGTCGCCTTGTATTTACTGATGTTTTCCAGCACATCTTTCAGGTCACGTGCATTGGGTACCATGACCATTTTGGCGCCAGATGCCATTGCGAAGTTCATCCCCGCCACCATGCCGTAGACATGGAAGAGCGGAATACCCATCAGCACCACTTCATTCCCTTCATCCAACCCGGTCATCCATGATTTGATCTGAAGCGTGTTTGCCACCACATTTTTGTGCATGGCAACAGCACCCTTCGGAACACCTGTCGTGCCGCCCGAATATTGGAAGAGAGCTGTATCTTCCGGCTGAATATCCACGTTTGGCTTGGGGGAGTTGGCATGTTTCTTCAACAAGTCCTGCATCCAAACATCGCCTGGGTCGAGCGCATCGAGACGGTCGCCCTCCTTCTTTTCCTTTGCCAGCGTGAACAAGAGTCTCAAAACGGGTGGCAATGTTTCCTTGATGTTCGAAACAATGATCTTCTTGAGATTCGACTTCTGACGCACTTCTTGCAGTTTGCCGTAGAAGCGGCTCAAGCAGAACATGATCTCGATGTTCGCATCTTTTACCGGAGTGAGGATCTCATCTACAGGATATGTGGGGTTGACCGCCACAACCACACCACCCGCCTTGAGGATCCCGAAATACGCGATCACGAACTGAGGCGTATTTGGCATAAATATACCCACCCGGTCGCCCTTCTTAACACCCATTTCCACGAGAGCCGCCGCCATCTGATTGCTCAGCGCGTTCACCTCCCGATATGAAATGACCGCACCTTTGAATACTGTACAGGGGCGGTCAGGGTATTTGCGCGCTGCTTCTTCAAGAAAATGGAACAGCGGCACTTTCGGATATTCGATTGTTTGTGGCACACCCTTATCATAGTGAGCCAGCCAGGGCTTGTTGCTCATACTTCCTCCTCCATTGGTTTATTGGACTACTGAAGATGATACTAGACCCAAAGTATATACGTGAAAATATTAAAAGTCAATTACAACACTCAAATTGCCCTCTGGATACGGATAATTTTCACAACTTCATCGAACGTTGATTCGTGATCAGGATGAAACCAATGGATTTGCGGATCAGACTCCTTGAACCAATTTGCCTGTCTGCGCACAAAGATGCGCGTCAAGCGCTTCATCTCCACTTTAGCCTGCTCCATCGTCATCGAGCCTTGCACCACGCTGACACATTCCCTGTACCCAATCGCCGACATGCTCGGCAAAGTGGGTGAGTAGCCTTTAGTAAGCAAACCCTTCACTTCATCGAGCAATCCACCTCCAAACATTTTCTCGATGCGCTCATCCACTCGCTGATACAACTCCTCACGCGGACGAGTCAACCCGATGGTAATGAGATGAAAAGGCGACTCGCCCGAACCACGCTGCTCGGAGAATCTTCTCCCAGTTGTGAAGATCACCTCCAACGCCCGAATGGTGCGGCGGACATTTCTCAGGTCAATGACCGAGGCGGCTGTGGGGTCAAGAACCTTCAGTTTTTCGTATAGCCAATGCTTGCCATTCGTTTCTGCCAGCATTTCCAGCACAGAACGCAGGTTTTCATTCGGCGTCACCTCTGGCGGACTCCAACCCTCCGTCACCGCGCGGATATATTGTCCCGTGCCACCGACCAGAAAAGGCAGGTTTCCGCGACTATGGATTTTAGCAATAGCATCCCTCGCCATCTCTTGAAAGACTGCCAGACTCAACGTTTCATCCGGGTTGACGATGTCGATCAAATGATGCGGAACACGCATCAGCTCTTCCTGCGATGGTTTGGCTGTGCCAATGTCCATGCCGCGATAGAAGAGACGCGAATCTGCAGAGATGACTTCGCCGTTCAAATATTCGGCGAGGCGGATGGCGAGATCAGTTTTGCCAACAGCAGTTGGACCAACGATCAGGATGAGCGGGAGTTTGTTCATCGGGTGAGGCGGCTGCGCTAATTTCAATTTAGTGATGAAAAGATTCTCTTTTGTTTGTTTCTGGTAAACTTTCGGGCAATCTTCGCGTAAATTCATTTTATCATTTTGGGAGTCGCTATGATCAACTGGCAGGAATTAACAATTGATATGTTCGTTCAGCAATTGCGCACGTCCTACCAGCGGACGTATGGCGACATCAACAGTGATTTCGGGCGCATCGTCGCCTGGTGCGGACGATTATCCCTTGAAAACATCTCCAACTCCGATGCGTTGTATCACGACATCGATCACACCATCATGGTCTCGCTGGCGGGGTTGTCCATCATCGAAGGGAAACATTTGCGCGAAGGCGGCGTCACCCCACGCGATTGGATGCATTTCATGATCGCCGTGCTTTGTCACGACATCGGATATGTCCGCGGGGTGTGCCAAAGCGATACGAAGGATAGCTTTGCAACCGGCGTGGGAAACAAACGTGTTCGCATCTCGCCAGACTGGACAGATGTTTCGCTGACCCCATACCATGTCGACCGCAGTAAGTTGTTCGTCCGCGAACGCTTTGGGGTGGGAATGCTTGAAGATATGACCAAAACTCTCGATGCAGAACTGATCGCTTCCTACATTGAGATGACGCGCTTCCCTTCGCCCAAAGATGATTTCTATAAAGATACCAAAGGACTCGGTGGCTTGGTCCGCGCAGCGGATTTTATCGGTCAATTGGGCGACCCGGATTACTTTCGTAAATCTCCGGCGTTGTTTTACGAATTTCAAGAGTTAGGAGTGAATAAAAAGTTGGGTTACAAATCTCCGAACGACCTTCGGCGAAGTTATGCCCGCTTTTATTGGGAACAGGTCAGCCCGTATATTCAAGATGCGCTTTTTTATCTGCGCCTGACCGAAGATGGCAAGCAATGGATCGCTAACATGCATTCACATGTTTTCGAGTCAGAACACGAGCAGGGATGATAAAAAGTCCACAGGCGCATAACCTGTGGACTTTTTATTAGTCTCCTGAATTTGTGGAGTAGGGACGGAAGGTATCCGTCACTTCATCCAGACGGGCAACTTCTTCGTCGGTCATGCGCCAGCCTGCGCCGCCTGCATTTTCCTGAGCCTGACGCGCATTCTTCGCGCCGGGGATGGGAAGCGCTCCCTTGCAGATGACCCAATTTAGCGCCACCTGTGAAACAGACTTTCCGTGATTTTGTGCAACTTCCTGCAACACTTTAATTACTGGCGGGAGTTTCTTGATGAAATCTACATAGCGTGTGCCGCGTACACCGGGCGGCGGATTCTCGGGGGTGTATTTTCCGGTTAACAGACCTTGCTCCAGCGGGGAATAAGCAATTAACCGAATGCCTAATTCCTTGCAGCGTGCCAGCGTACCATTCTTTTCCACCTCGCGGCTGAGCAAGCTGTAATGGACTTGATTGGACGCAAGAGGAATTCCATGCTGCGCCAGCGTGGAATACGCGCGCAACATGCGTTTGTGTCCAAAGTTGGAAACGCCCACCGTGCGAGTCAGCCCCTGTTTGACGCATTCGACCATTCCTTCCATCAACGTCTCGGGGCTCATCACCACCGAAGGCCAATGGATCTGATACAGATCCACCGACTCAGTGCCAAGCCGTTCGAGGCTGGCTTTGAGCGCACGTGGGATAAATCCCTTAACGAAGCGCCACGGGTATGGGAAGAATTTTGTCGCCACCAGCACGGGCTGGTCAGTCGCCTTCAAGAATTCACCGAGCATTCTCTCTGAACGCCCCGTGCCATATACCTCTGCCGTATCCACAAAGCGGATGCCAAGATTGAGCGAAACATCGAATGCCTCGCGAATTTCCTTGTCCGAATAACCCTGTCCGTATGACCAGATGATGCGGTCACCCCATTGCCAGGCCCCCAGTCCCATTTCAACCGCGTGCAGAAAACGTGTCTCATTGCTGACTTCGTTCATGTAGGCTCCTTCACGTTGCGCCCGATTTTATCTTAAAAAATCGTTTCCCGAAAAAATTCAGGTTACAATCAGCCCGCTAAAAAATTCATATTGGAACTCATGGAACGAGATCTACTCACTTTGGAGGTAAGTGGATATCGCTCCCGGAGTTCCGGGAGGCTCCCGTGACTACAACTTCACCCAAGCGGGACATTGAAACCGCTTCCAGCCTTAACTTGAGGCTGGGTTTGTCCTTTTCCAACTTTGCCCTGCTGACGGCGGCTCTGACCCATCGTTCCTACGCCAACGAGAATCAGGATGGCTCCATGGATAACGAACGCCTTGAGTTCCTCGGCGATGCAGTGTTGGATTTCATCGTGGGGGAGTGGGCGTATCATCGTTTCCCTGAAATGCCCGAAGGCGATTTGACCAAGATCCGCTCGGCGTTGGTACGCAATGAACGTCTCGCCGACTTTGCACGCGAACTTGATCTTGGCGCAGCGCTCCGTTTGGGACGCGGCGAGAAATCCACTGGCGGCAGCCATCGCGATAGTGTGCTTGGGTCCGCATTTGAGGCGTTGATCGGCGCCATTTATCTGGATGCGAATATCGAAAAAGTTCGGAATTTCGTCATGCCCATGCTGGATAGAAAGCGCGAATCTGTGCTGGAAGAGGTCGAAGACCCCAAAAGTCAATTACAGGAATTAACGCAGGCGCAAAAACTTGGCGCGCCACGTTACCATGTCGTCCACACCAGCGGACCCGACCATGCCAAAGTATATGAAGTGGAAGTAGAGATCAACAGCAAGGTCATGGGACGGGGGGGCGGCACAAGCAAGTCCGCCGCCGAACGCGAAGCCGCCAGGGATGCGTTGAAGAAAATTTGAAAACCTAGTGAATAGGTAATCGTAAAAAGGAATCACCATTCACTTTAATCCAAAATCGAAAATCTGAAATCACCACATGCCTCTTCGTCTAAAATCACTCGAACTGCAAGGATACAAAACCTTCGCCTCG
>JAHDWC010000121.1 GCA_023382575.1 Anaerolineales bacterium | reverse complement strand
GATGCCGTTGCCCTCAGGATCATCGAGATACGTGGTCTTGGTCATGACGTGGTCGGTGGGGGCATTGCGGATCTTCAACGCAAACAAACGTGCCATCGCGATGGCGAGTTCACGGCGATTGGGAAACACGACCGCAAAGTGATACAGACCGGTCACGCCTCGATATTTCTTTAAGTTGGGCTGTTCGGTCATCACGAGCAGATCCGCCCCGCCAGCGCCCAATCCGGCACGATTCGCCTCGCGCCAGTGGACTTTGAATCCGAGCGCCTTTTCATAGAATAGAATCTGATTCTCCAGATTGGCAACGGTCAAAGAAACATGACCAATTCCCGTGGCGGGATGAATCGAAAATTCCTCTTTGATGGGGCTGTTTGTTTGTGTTGACATAAATACCTCTATCTTTCATCCGGTTTGCTTGTCTCTCAGACGCTGCAACCGCGGAGTTAATTCCTTTAAACTAGGCTGTTGTTGGATTGAAAACACCCTGATTGGAAGACAGGAAATCCGCAACACTGATTGGCTTACGTCCTGTCAATTCTTCGACAGTGTTGGTCACAGCGCTGAACTTATCCTGCGCAATTGCTGCATCGAAAGATGCATAAGCCTCGGCAAGCGGACGGGGCAGCCCGTTGCTCTCCATGGCTTGAATGAGCGCCTCCAATGGGATCGGAACGTAGGCGATCTCTCGTCCAGTGAGTTTGCTGGCAATTGCGGCAATCTCTGCTTGCGAAATCGCTTCGGGACCCGTGATCTCCAACGTGCGACGTCCCTCAAAAGGAGCAATCAGGGCTGCGGCAGAGGCGTGAGCAACATCTTCGCGCGTGATGTAGGCTGCCTTCCCATCGCCGATGGCGTTGACTAATTTTCCGCTTTGAAGCGCCTGTGAAACCGACATCAACAGCATATCCATGTAGATGTTCTCGCGCAGCGACGTCCAGCCGAGGCTGCTGGCAGATAAGGCTTCTTCGGTGCCGCGATGATCTGGCGCGACAAATGCTGGCGAGTCAGGTCCGGGGTTGATAATGGAGGTATAAACCACGTGCTGGACTCCAGCTTGTTCCGCTGCTTTGATGGCATTACGATGCTGGTTGAGACGGCGCCCTGGCACATCCACCGCATCGGTGCTGATGAGCAGGAGCCGATCCACGCCTTGAAATGCCTGCGACAATGAAGCAGTATCTTCAAAATCCGCCTGGCGGACGATGACTCCGCGCTGGCTGAACTCGGCCAGTTTTTCCGGCGTACGCGTGGCAGCAACGATCGTTCCTTTGTACGTCTCCAACAATAATTCAACAACACGGCGTCCAAGCTGACCGGATGCTCCTGTGACCAGCATTGTGGCTTTTTGATTCGATGACACGGTTTGATCTCCTAAGGTTTTGAATCTGTCAGCCCGAGCTATCTTTCGATACCTCGGGCTTTTTGAACTAACTGACAATTTTGAGCGCACTGCCCCAGTTCGTGCCGAGCGTCCCTTGCAGAGTGATGTGCAGCAACTGCATCCCTTCGATCTGGCGTGCACGGTGCAGCGGACCAGCGTCGATGGCACGCATGCCGCCATCTGCAACCAACTGCGCGACTTTCGCCTTCGCGTCGGCATCGTCACCGGCGATAAAGACATCGAGTGGCTGACCTGCTACTTGTCCGGCAAGAAGCGTACCAGCATAGGTGGTGTTGAACGCCTTGACCACTTTCGCTCCATCCACCAGCGCCTTTGCCAGATCTTCCGCAGAGGATGAATCCGGCGCAGTGGCAAGACCATCATAGGTGGAATTGAGAGGGTTGGCAATATCCACAACGACTTTGCCCGCGAGTTTGTTACCCAATTGCTTGGCGATCTCAATATTCGTGCCGTACCACACGGCAAGCACGACCACATCGCCAAGCGGAGCATCGAGCGTGGCAGATTCTGCTTTCAGGTCTGCGGCGGCTTTCTGCGCGGTCTCGGGGTTGGCATCCACAAAGGTTACCTTGTGTCCACCCGCGATGAGGCGGGTTCCGATCCCGCGTCCCATATTCCCTGCCCCAATGATTGTTACGTTCATGTTTTATATCTCCTGTTTGAAATTGAAATTTGATTAGGCTGTGAAACGTCCGTATGCGACGAAAACAGATAATGCAAGCAGAACAATGTTCACCGGAATGACTTGATATTCCTTCTTCGGCAAATGCACCAGGAAGATGGCAAGCAATTGGATGATCGAAAGTCCAACAGCGGCGAGCGGCGTCAGCCAGGGCAGAATGCCTGTAAGAATGGGGAGGATTATCCCCAACGCGCCGAACAGTTCCGAAACACCCACAAAGCGGATGTATCCATCCACTTTGTTATGCGCCCAGGTCATCTGCGGATTCTTCCTCACGCCATCGGGCTGAAAGGTCTTCATGCCGCCTGCCATGCCATACATACCAGCCAATAAAACCTGCGCGATCCATAAAGCGATATTCATTCTTGACTCTCCTTGAGTTGTCTGATAATATACATCCGTTGCCTAAACAACAAGTGTTGTCAAATTTACCAATCCCCCGTTTGAAAGTCAACCAACAATGACCTTCAAATGTTGACTAAGCAACAAAGGAGCAAAAATGTTGCCTAATCCCAAAGAAGAAGAAAAGCTCGACCCGCGCGTCAAACGGACCCGGGGCTTGATTCGGTCATCCTTTGAGTCTCTCCTCGCTGAAAAAGGATTCGAATCCATCTCTGTGCAAGATGTGACCGACAAAGCACAAGTCAACCGGGCTACGTTCTATGCCCACTTTCCCGATAAATATGCCTTGCTGGATTATTCCATCCAGAAGATGTTCATGATGGAGATCGAAAAACGCACCTTAAACGTGTGCAGCTATTCGCCCGACAATTTGCGTAATCTCATCCTGGCTGTGGTTGAATTCCTCTCGGGGATGCACAGTGCGTGTGCCCAGCCGCATCAGCAATTTGAGTCGCTCATCGAAGGGACGATCAAGAAACAGATATTCGGGTTGCTTTCGTATTGGCTTCGGAATTCAAAAGTCCCCACGGAGATCCCTACCACAGTGGCTACCTGGGCGATCTACGGATTGGCGTCACACTACAGCCACATGAAAAAACGCCCCGCCCTCGAAAAATTCGTGGACGAGGCGTATCCGCTCGTGGCAGTTAATTTGGAACAGTTTGCGTAATTGTGTAGGGGCGGGTCTGAGACCCGCCCCTACGATTATCCTAACGAACGCTTGAAATTCTCAAACGCATCTTCTTCAGAGGGGTCAGCGCCATAGGCCATGGCGAGATAATACGCCATGTAATCTCCAAAGATGATTAACGTCCACAAATGCGCGATGACCGAGTCTCCGCGTGCTTCGATCACATCCGTGTTCAAGGCTTCAAGCATGAAGGCTTGACGCATCAAGTCTGAGCGCAGCTTATTGCGCGGATGGTCGCTTGGCGCTTTCATGAAAAGAGTCATGGTGTGCGCGTTGAGCGTCGGATTCGGGTTGATGGTGGCGATCAACGTGCTATGCGTCGCTTCAGGGATGATCTCGAAGTTCGCGCCTGCTTTAGCAAGTTGATTGATCTGAGTCTTCCAACGTCTAGCCACGGGGGCGAGGCTTTCTGTGCCCACGAAAGTGACCCAACGCCCGACCAATTGACCGGCATATCGCTTGGCGGGATTCTTCGCGGCAATCACCTCAGGGACAATATGCTGCTGCGAACGTTTCATCATCGCGATGGCTTCAGCTACGTCCGCAGAGGGATCGGGAATCAAGCCAAGGCGGGCGAAGAGGGCAAGCGTCAACGCGAAGGGATAGGCGATGGCGGCCGTGTCCATGCCTGCGTAGGTGAAGTTCCAAACGGGAATGTTGTTGGCTTGCGCACGTTCCGTCAACTTGCCGCCAGTGGAGATGACAAAAGTTTTGCATCCATTCTTTTGAGCTGTTTCGAAAGCATCCAATACTTCTTCCGAGTTACCAGAATGTGAGATGCAAACAACCAGCGTCTTTTCGGTAGCGAAGGCAGGCAAGCCGTAATTACGGTGAATGCTCACGGGGAATTTAAGGCTCGAGGAAACAGAAGCAACTGTCAGTTCGGCGGCAGAGGCGGAGTCACCCATGGCGCAAAGAATGATGTTTTGGATGTCATCCGGTTTTGCGAGTGGCAGCGTTTGCGCCAATTCCCATGCGGATTGAAGTTGATCGGGCAAGCCGTCAATTTGGGCGCGCATGTTCTGCGTGTCGATTTGTTTGAAGAGGTCAAGGTCGTCTAGGTTCATGGTTTATAAAAACTCAGACCTGACAGGTTTTAGAAACCTGTCAGGTCTATTTTGAATTTAACTTGCATCCTTGATAAATTTGCTCAAATCCTTCTTCATCTGCTTGAGCGAAGGAATGTGGACATACATCATATGACCGGCTTCGTAATAGCCCATGCTGATATTCTTGCGCAGGGACTCGTCAAGCGCGAGATGATTGAAGGTATATTCGGTGGCAAAGTAAGGCGTGCCGAGATCGTAATAGCCATTGGCAACATAGACCTTGAGATACTTGTTGAAGGTCATTGCGGCGCGCAAAGTTTCAGCGACGTTGACATATTGATTCTCGAAATAACTATACGACCACTGACGCCAAACTTTATCGCTGAGAATTTCGTAGGGTGAGTCAGTTTCAAACTTGAGTTCAGAACGAATGTAATCATTGAACGCAGCCGTATACGGACCGTTGACCTGCGCAAAAAGCGGATCGTATTCGAAGGTTTCGGTCACTCCGAGGCGGTCAATACCGGTGTAGCGACTGTCGAGGCGACCAATCGTTTTGCCTTGATCGCGTAGAAGTTCCTTGAAGAAGTGGAAGGTATGAATGCGTAAATTTCCACGTTCGATAAACTCAACGGAGATGCCCGTGAGATATGAAAGTTTTTCGGCGACTTTGCGGCGCTCCTCCTTGGAGAGTGACGCATCCTTCATCAAGGCGGTGGCGTATTCACCCGAAGCGAACTCTTCCGACTCTTTGAGCCAGGTCTTGAGCGGCTTCTTCTTGTCGAGCTTGCCGTGATACCAGGCGGTAGCAGTGTAGCCTGGAACAAAGAGAATATATGGCAGATCGTTGTTGTAATTGAAGTCAAGCGTGGTGAAATCAAGCACAGCCGAGATGAGCATCAACCCGTTGAGCAACATGCCGTGACGATCCGCCAGATAACCGGAGAGTCCCGCCGCGCGCGTGGTTCCATAGGATTCACCCGCGAGGAATTTTGGCGAAAGCCAGCGGTTATAGCGTGTGGTATACAAGCGGATGAAATCACCGACCGAGGCAATGTCCTTTGTGAAGGTGTGCCATTCTTTGGATTTTTCGCCTTCCACAGGGCGGCTGAAGCCGGTGCTCATCGGGTCGATGAACACCAAGTCGGTTTCGTCGAGGACGGAATATTCGTTGTCGGTCAATTTGAAGGGCGGCTTGGGCATCTCGCCTTCGTTGGTCAACACCACGCGGCGCGGACCCAACACACCCAAATGCAGCCAAACGGATGAAGAGCCGGGTCCGCCATTGAACGAGAATGTGATCGGACGCTTGGCTTTATCTCGTACGCCATCGAGCGTGTACGCCGTGAAGAAGATCTGCGCGCGCGGCTTCTCGACTTCAGCATCCTTCTCCTTGTCGTTGACCTCTTCCTTCAAGACCATCGTACCAGTGGTAACGGTGTACTTGAGCGTCTTCCCGCCGATCTTGATGGAATGTTTGGTGGTGACAATATTGTCCTTGGGCGTGGACTTTTCATCTTTCTTTTCTTCTTTTTTGTCTTCGGGTTTCTTGGCTTCTTCGGGCATGGTGTTCTCCTTATTTGTGTCGATTCACAAGTGCGTACACTTCCTTTTTATTCCAACCGCTTTGTTCCGCCAACGCAGTGGAAATTTCCTTGGCAGACTTTCCACCTTCCAATTCTTTCTTGATGGCTTGTACCAATTCTTCCTCAGTCCAAACAGCACTTTCTTCTTTTGTCTTTCCTTCGATCACTAATGTAAATTCGCCGCGTGCTTCTTTCGAACCGAAATGCTCAATCGCGCCGCTCACATCTCCGCGCCAGTATTCTTCGTAGAGTTTGGTCATTTCGCGGGCGACGCAAATACGGCGATTGCCAAGTGTCGAGCGGATATCTTCGAGCGAGTCCGCGATGCGGTGAGGGGTCTCGAAGAAGATAAGCGTAAAGGGTTGCTCACTGACTTCATTGAGACGGTTATGTCGTTCACTGGATTTGTGAGGCAGATAGCCGAGATATAAAAACGCATCTGTCGGGAGTCCGGAAACGGTTAGGGCGGAGATGGGGGCTGAAGGTCCAGGGACAGGTCGAACGTCGAAGCCTGAAGCGAGAGCCGCCTGAACAAGCTCATAACCAGGGTCGTTAATTGCGGGAGTCCCAGCATCCGAAACCAACGCCACATCCCCCGCTGAGAGTTTTTCGAGGATGTAGTCAAGCTTGGTGAGTTTGTTATGTTCGTAGTAACTGGTGAGTGGGGTTTTGATGTCGAAATGACCGAGCAAGATCTTGGTATGACGCGTATCTTCCGCCGCGATCAGCACGGCTTCGCGCAGAATGCGAACGCCGCGCGGACTCATATCTTCAAGGTTGCCGATGGGTGTGGCGACGAGATAAAGGGTTCCCATTGCGTTATTGTATCACCCCGCCTGTTGAAAGAAAATCGGGCGCAAATTTGCGCCCGATGGATTTATCCGCCACAGCCTTTGAGCTGTATCCGTATCATCTTACAGCCGGCCTCTTCGGGAGGTACGGCAACACAACATTGATTTTCTGAATTGAAGGTGTTATCCGGCGAGCATTGTGTCTGTTCTTCGCTGGAAACTTGTGGCGATCTGCATGTCCAGATTTCGATGATGGAGAAACTGGGACCCGTGCAGGAAAGCACCTGTTCGCCATTCTTGATCGCTTCCACGCGGCAACGTCCGCCATCTGTGTTCAAGACTTCAAAGGTCGCGCCTTCTTCGATAACAGCGCTGGCATAGGGAATCTTCTGGACGCAATAATTCTGGGTTTCTCTGCCAGCTGGCGTGGGAAATGCCACATCCGCGGGACAGGAGGGTGCAAAGACCGGAGACGTTGACAACTCTTCTGTGGCGGTGGGGACGATAGTCTCTGTTGGCAGAGGAGTTTCTGTCGGAAGAACTGTCGGCTCAACCGGTGGGACGAGTTGATTGCGGATGAGGAGAAAACCGATCACTGCTACCACGAGCACAATGCCAATGACAGCAAAACCGGTCTGACTGCGAGATAGCTTGGGCTGCGGCTTGATAGTCTTCGTCCCGCCGCTGTTGGTGTTAAAGGTGATATTGCCTGTGCTCCCAAACGCGATCAGATTCAACGCCTTGGCCAACTCAATGGTATTGGCGAAGCGCTGATTCTTATCCTTTGCCATGGCCATCTTGATGATTTGATCCACTTCCGGCGGAAGGGTGGGGAGCGTTTTCAAAATTTCGGGCACAGGTTCAGTGATGTGTTTGACGACAACCCCCATGGGGGTATCGGCATTGTAGGGCTGTTGACCAGTGAGCATCTGATAGACGATCACACCCAGCCCGTAGACATCGCTGCGCAGATCGATCTCAGTCCCTTGCGCCTGCTCGGGACTCATGTAAGCCGGCGTACCGATCACGCCGCTTCCGGTCAGACTGCTGGTTGATTCTGTTAATTTGGCAACGCCAAAATCTGAAATGAACGGATCGCCATTGTCATCGAAGAGAACATTATCGGGTTTCAGGTCGCGGTGAATGACTCCCTTGCGATGAGCATAGGAAAGTCCCTGCGCGACCTTTTCCACAATACGAGCAGTATCCTGAATGGCAATGGGACCCTGCTCGATCAGATTCGAAAGTGAACCGCCCGGCATGAAGCGCATCACAAAATAAGGCTGACCATCCATATCGCCCACATCATAGACTGGCACAATGGATGGATGTTCCAGTGAAGCGATCATCTTGATCTCACGTTCGAAGCGCGAACGGAACTGTGGGTCATGCAACATTTCACGCGGCAAGACCTTGATCGCAACTTCACGATCAAAGCTGGGGTCGAATCCACGATAGACCGTCGCCATACCGCCGCGGCCGAGTTCATCTTTTATGATATAGCGCCCGATCTTTTCTGGAATTGCCATAAGGTCTAGTATAAACCAGCCGATTTTAGGATGCAAGCAGATAAGAGAACATACAACAATCTTGACGTTCCCCCAATAGTACGGCTTACTTTAAGATTGACGGCTGTGCCCCAACGATTCGTAGGTTTGCAGAAGGCTGATCAAGATCCCATCAGTGAAGCGATGGATCTTCGAATACATCTGCGACGATTGCGAAGCCGGCATATTCGCCTCCCCACAGACCTTCACCACCGATTCCACCAATGTATCGCGGAAAAAGAGAAACGCCTTGGCCGCATCCACATAACTCAGGCAGTAACGCCGCGCACGCGAAGCATACTCATATCCGATGGCGTACGCCTCCGTCGCGCCTTCCTCATCATTGGCTGTCACATAATTCATCAAACCGTGGAACAACGAACGCGCACTCAAACGATATTGCATGCGCGCTTCAGCATCCAATTTTTGATACCAGGCTTCCGCCTCCAAACTTCCTTCCGAAATTTGCACGCGGACATTGCGGACCACTTCCTGCATCATGCTTTCCGGCTTGAGCGCCTCCACTCGTGACTTGGAGTTGGTCTGTGCCCATAAAGAGATTTCACTACGCCGATAGCGGCGATGTCCGCCCTGCGTTTTGTGAACAGGCAAAATACCCTTATCAGACCAAAGCCGCACTGTGCTGGGATGGACTCCCAGCATCTCAGCGGCCTCACTCAAGGAAAGCCATTCATCAGCCATCGTCTACTCCGCCGCTAATGCGACCTTCTCCACAAAAGAGGGTTCATCCGCTTTCTTGCGGAAGGAACCGACATCGATGCGATACAGCATGACAGCAGCAACCAGCAACATCAACGCTTCGATGCTGAACACCACCAGATAACCATTCAATGAACTACCCGTGAACTGAGTCGCCAAATCCGCCACGACGCCCGCCATCAACAAACCGACCAAACGTGAAAGTCCATTCGAGAAGCCCCATGCCCCAATATACAAACCGACCTTTTCAGGCACGGTCAGATCGAACATCAATGAGAGATTGGCAATCGTGGAAATTCCTGTCCCAAACCCGAGCAGGGTAATGCCGACATAGAAAACGGTCTGGCTGGCGACAAATCCGCTGACGACGATGGTCACAAACCCAAACAAAGCCGCAAGATTGCCTGTCTGCGCCACATATTTCTTCTTAATCCGCCCGTCCAGAAAGCCCGCCACGATGAAGGCAATCAACGTAAATGAATTGGTAATGGACACAATGCGCGACGTTTGCTCAAGCGTCATGCCGAAGGCTTGCGCGGCAAAAGGCTCCAACAGCACATCTTGACTCAAAATGGCGGCGAGCAAAAGCAGCAAATACACAAAGAAAATCTTTGCGACGGGATTCTCTGTGATGGCGGCTGTCATTTCGCGGATGGTGTAGTTTTCAGACTTAACCGCCGGGGAGATTCCGCTGGAGCGTGGCTCCAGCTTGAAAAGGCCGATCAGCCCCAATATCAAGGCTGAAGCGGCGATGGTAATAAAAGCAAGTTCGAGAGTGACAGGGTCAAAGGTTGGGACCATCCGGCTGAGTCCAATCCCAGTTGCGATGATACCGATGACCATGAGCGTGAACATGGTTGCAATTGTTTTGCCGCGTCCCTTTTCACCTGAGAGTTCTGAAGCGAGGGAGAGGTAGGAAACCGCTGAGAGGTTGTATCCCATCCCCCACATTCCAAAGGCGAGGATGCCAAAGATGACACCAAGCGTAAAATTCTCGCTGATGAGCAGCGCCACCTGCGGAGACACAGCCACGCCCAACACACATAAGATCAACCCGACGAGGATGTATGGCGAGCGGCGAAATCCCAAAATGGGATGACGGTCTGAAAATGAGCCAATAGCCACCTGGATCGGCGCCAGCAAATAAGGGAAGATGGCAAGGATGGTGAAGAGGGTTTTGGAAATACCAAGATCGAAAATCATCACGCGATTAAGCGTGCTGTTGATGGGCACCAGGGTAACGGCAACGGCCGTGTGGATCAAAGCAAGTTGAAGTCGTTTTATGAACATGAAAAGGGATTCTCTCGAATGGGTCAGCCAGAAACAGGCAAAGCAAACAGGCGAATTTTCGCTTCGTTGAAGCGAAAATTTTACTTTTCCTACCAGAAAACGCAATGTAGATTTACGTAGAATTTTACTAGAGGTTTATTAAGTTTAGTGCAAAACCCACTGTTGTGAGGCCGCAAAGAACAGGGTCAATTCATTCAAGTAACTTTCAAAAGTAACCAAGAATGAAAGTGCGGCGATCTTTTTGCCACCCAGGAACATCCGCTTCACATTTTTGACAGAGCTGATCAAATTCATGGCCATCTGTCCAAGCTTGGTGAAGGTGAAGATGCCCTTCCGGATCTCGCGCCGACCGGGCCACCATTCATTGAGATAGGAATCTGGCTCAGCGGAACTGTCGATGAATTCCACCCCATCCAGCAAGGTATCCATACGCTCCATCAACTGGACCTCGTTGAGGATACCCGGCGAAAACTTGGCGTAGGCAGGGTCCCAACCGATCTTGAAGGCAAAAGCAACATTCCCGGAAATAAGATTGGACGTTGACGAAATGGTCTGGTCGTTCAGGGCAAGCTCGGTGAAGTACACCCGCTTCTCGCGATTGAATCCCTCCACCACCTCCTTGAAGAAGCGAGTGTGATTCGGATTCGAGTACAACGAGCTTCCCTTCTCACCCTTCCAACCCATGTGTTCCAACCGGATGAATTCGTCGGCGCATCTTTCCAACGACTCTTCGCCGCTGATCAGATACCAATCCACCCGTCCAACCTCTTCCAGTTGTCGGATACGTTTGCGATAGTTCTTCCTTTGATTTTTGGACAGAGACTCAAACACCTGTTCTTTCGCAAGGGGAGCAATGACAGCCCGTTCCCAAACGCCCAAAGTTGTCCAATTCATTCCATGGTCTTCGGCGAGCATCTTCCCATCTGGTGAGAAGAGCAAATCTGATGAGCAGGTATTAACTCTTAATCCATGCCAGGGTTGACCAGAACGTGTCACAAACCCATAGATCAATTCCAATGCTTTGTCGGCATAATCCCGGTCAACAAGAAAACCAGAAAGATAAGAATGAACTGTTTCGAATGCCAGCAAATGTGGAAGAGGAAATTTCCGCGTCGGCTTCTTGACCTTGAAGATGGCCACCCCAATCAAGTCTTTACTTCCCGAACATTCCCGCTCGACGAACAGCACGAGGATATTCCCATGCGATTCCAAATATTGGATCGCAGGCATCACAAAATGCGGGGAAAGAAAGGCATTGGATTCCGCGGCGCGATATTCGAGGTCCGCCCAAGCAGCGATGTGTTCGGGTCCCACCTCAGATGGCTGCAAAACAGACAGGTTGTAGCGCGGCGCTGCTGACCGTGAAAGACGCAGCTTGGGTGTCGCTTCCCTTTGGATAAGCATGGAAAAACTCCTCCAACTTACTTACACGAAAGCCAAAGCACAAACAATGGCTGTCAACAAAATGAAACCTAACAAAAATGATAAGTAAAGTCCATTTTATCTTAAAACTCCCCCCTGTCCAGCCAGCTGACGCGAATATATGGCGGCTATTCAGTTTTTAACGTGGGTCTTGCGTGATATCTCCTAATTTTTCTTGAAGTTCGCGATCAACTCTTCATACGTTCGCATCAGTTCAGGCGCGGGATCTTTACCACCAAAGTTGAGAAAAACTTTGAAAGCAGCGCTTCCACGGCGGTCGAAGAATTGAATGCTGAGCGATTCGTGTTTGTCGAGATGGCTGGGCTTGCGGAAAGCAAAGACCGACGCCAATTCCCAACTGCGGATGTGCATATCAAGCGATTTGCTGCGGACGTTGAGGAAACCATCCTTGTTGGAGAAGCCGCCAAATTGACCAAAAGATTCGATGGTGGTTGCCCCGTTCGAGACAATGACCGTCACATCGCCAAGCGCCTCAAACCCGCGGATGATCTCTTCCCAGCGCGAAAAATCAAGCTCGCGGGAGGTATCGCCTTCCAACGCACGCAAAATGTCCACTTCAGGGATGCGCAACTGGTGAGCAAGCATGAGCGTCATCTGAGAGCGATCCTTGTTATACGCCTCGCGGATGGCTTCCTGGCGTTCAATCTCGGTCATTTCCGGGCTGAGGACAACGTCGGTTTGAAACATGTAGAATTCTCCTGTATTTTTATAAATAGATAAAAACTATCTTAATTGGCGATTATAGCGACTACATTTTCTACAATCTAGATGGTCGTATGAAATCCGCAATCCACCCATTTGGAATCGTTTTTCAACCGGGTTGAACAAATAAACAAAAA
This sequence comes from Anaerolineales bacterium, assembly GCA_023382575.1. Classification (GTDB taxonomy): domain Bacteria; phylum Chloroflexota; class Anaerolineae; order Anaerolineales; family Villigracilaceae; genus Villigracilis. The sequence goes on along the minus strand of JAHDWC010000121.1, from coordinate 997 downwards.
CTCCCCGAGGTCAGGGAGTTTTTGAAGTCATCTTGCAAACACATTCAGCGGATGCTCCGCGCGGACGTATGCCTGCACTCGCGAGCCAACCGGCAAAATACGAGTGTGATCTGTGAAGGCGTGCAGGACTTGTCCCGAGTCGAGACGGAGGCGGTAGAGATTGAACGCACCTCGGAAGAAGCGGTCGATGACGAGGCTGTTGCCGCTGCCATCCACGTTGAAATCCACATCGTCGGCGCGGACAGAAATTTCCACGGGGGTTGAGAGGGGAAATGGGGCATCCTGCCTGACCAAGCCAATCTCGGTTTGGATTCCGCCTTTGACCACACTACCTTTGAGAAAGTCGCTATCGCCCATGAACTCTGCCACAAAACGCGTCGCAGATTCGTGGAAGATGTCTTCTGGCAGGCCGATCTGCTCGAGCTGTCCCTTTTGCAGAACGGCGAGGCGGTCACCCATATACAATGCTTCATCCTGATCATGGGTGACGAAGACAACCGTCGCTTGCATGGTTTTGAGGATGTGCCGCACATGCTCACGCACGGCGTGACGCAGATCCGCATCGAGACTGCTAAACGGTTCGTCCATGAGAACAAGCACGGGTTTGGGAGCCAGCGCGCGCGCCAACGCCACCCGTTGACGTTCGCCGCCGGAAAGTTCATGTGGGTAGCGTTTGGAGTATGCAAGCAAGCCAACCGTGTGAAGCATCTCACCGACGAGGGTGCGAATCTCCGCCTGGCTTTTTCCACGCAACCCGAACGCGACATTGTCGAAAACGGTCAGGTGCGGAAAAAGCGCATGGTCCTGGAAGACCATGCCAATGCCGCGCTTTTCCGGCGGGACAAAGGTCGAATGGTCAGCGACCAACTGCCCGTTAAGTTTGATCGCGCCCGCATCGGGGCGTTCCAGACCGGCGATCATCCGCAGGGTGGTGGTCTTGCCGCATCCGCTCGGACCGACCAACGCGAGGATCTCCCCGTTGTCGAGTTCAAAGGAA
>JAHDWC010000120.1 GCA_023382575.1 Anaerolineales bacterium | reverse complement strand
GTCATGGTCATATGGTGAGGTGCTGAAACCCGAAACCATCAATTACCGACGCCTGCGCCCGGAAAAAGATGGTCTGTTCTGTGAAGCGATTTTTGGACCGACCCGCGATTGGCAGTGCTATTGCGGCAAGTATAAGAATCCCCGCTATAAAGGCATAACTTGTGAAAAGTGCGGTGTGGAAGTCACCCGCTCTGCCGTGCGCCGCGAGCGCATGGGACATATTGCGCTTGCCTCTCCGGTAGCGCATATTTGGTATACCCGCCGCATCCCTTCGCAGATGGGCATGCTGTTGGATATCTCTCGCCGCAACTTGGACCGGGTGCTTTACTTTGCCCAGTACATTGTTACCTATGTGGATGAGGAAGCCCGCAAGAAGGCGCTACAGCGCCTCGAAGATGAGATCACGGTCTCTGAACGCGAGCAGGCTTCTGAGATCAATGCCCGCATCGCCGAGATCAAAACCAAACGCGATGCCAACATCGCCGAGCTGAAGCAAAAGCAAGCCGTGCTCGAACAGGGCTACGACGAAGGCATCGCCGAACAGCTTGACCCGATCATCAAGGAAGGTCAGAAGCTGGAGAAACAGCTTCAGGACCAGATGGGCGAAGCTGCCAAGAAAACCATTGTCTTCGAGCAGACCGGTGAGAAGATCATCGATGCCGGTGATAAGGTCGCCAGCAAGCACATCACGCTTATCCAGAAGACCGTTCAGAAGAAACTCGAATCCCTTGAGAACGAGTTGAAGGACAAACGTCAGGCTGAGATCGAAGCGTTGAAGACTCAAGCGGCTGCCATCAAAGCCCAGGCTGACCAGGACATGGAAGCCCTGCGCAATGAACTGGAATCGCAGACTTCGGTTTCCTCGAATCAGTCTTCCCGCCTGCGCGATGAACTGCTTGAACTGCGTCCCTTCACCTTTGTGAGCGAAATCCGTTACCGCGAATTGAAACAGCGTTGGGGTCAGGTCTTCCGCGCCGACATGGGTGCTGAAGCCTTCTATGACATTCTCGAACGCCTTGACCTCGATAAGCTTTCCGAAGAACTGTGGAATGAAGTCCGCACCACGAAGAGCAAGCAGAAGCGCAAGAAGGCCACAACCCGCCTCAAGGTGGTGGAAGCCTTCCGTCGCTCTGGCAACCGCCCTGAGTGGATGATCCTGACCGTTCTGCCAGTCATCCCGCCCGACCTGCGCCCGATGGTTCAGCTCGACGGTGGTCGCTTTGCGACTTCCGACTTGAACGATCTCTATCGCCGTGTGATCAACCGCAATAACCGTCTGAAGCGTCTGCTTGAGCTCGGCGCGCCGGATGTCATCATCCGCAATGAGAAGCGCATGTTGCAGGAAGCTGTTGACTCCTTGATCGACAACAGCCAGCGCGGAAAAGCCCTCTCCCGCCGCGGACGTCGCGAACTCAAGTCTCTGAGCGATATGCTCAAAGGCAAGAAGGGTCGTTTCCGCCGCAACCTACTCGGTAAGCGCGTGGACTATTCCGGGCGCTCCGTGATCGTGGTGGGTCCGCAACTCAAACTCAATCAGTGCGGTCTGCCGAAGGGCATGGCGCTCGAACTGTATCGTCCGTTCGTGATCGCTCGCCTCGTGCAGAACGGTTATGCCGCCAATGTGAAGGGCGCTCGCCGCCTGATCGAACGCAATCGTCCCGAAGTGTGGGAAGCGCTCGAAGGCGTAATCGGGGACCGTCCCGTGTTGTTGAACCGCGCTCCAACGCTGCACCGCCTCGGCATTCAAGCGTTCGAGCCGATCCTCATCGAAGGTTCTGCCATTCAGTTGCATCCGCTCGTGACCACCGCCTTCAACGCGGACTTCGACGGCGATCAGATGGCTGTGCATGTTCCGCTTTCGCAGAAAGCCGTGCAGGAAGCGCGCGAACTGATGCTCGCTTCGCGCAACCTGCTCAAACCTGCCGATGGTGAACCGATCATCTCCCCGTCCAAGGATATGGTTTTGGGTGTGTATTACCTGACGATGCCGCAGAAAGCTGCGCATCGCGGCGATGGACGCATCTTCGCCGACATGGACGAAGTGGAACTCGCCTATGCGCTCGATCAGGTCGAAGTCCACACCGAAATCAAACTGCGTGCCAAGACCTGGTACGATGACAAGAACATCCGATTGGCGGAAGCTCAGACCCGCGTGATCGAGACCACGGTCGGACGCGTGCTCTTCAATCGCGTCCTGCCTGAACAAGTGCAATTCGTCAACAAGAAGCTCGACAAAGGCGGCGTGAAAGACCTGATCGCCGAAGTATATGAACTGTGCGGACAGGACACCACCACACAGGTGGCGGACCGCGTCAAGAGCATTGGCTTTGAATACGCGATGAAATCTGGCACGACGTTGGCTGTTGCCGACATCTCCATCCCGCCGGAACGCAAGCCCATCATTGAGGAAGCGTTGAAAGCCGTCGAGTTGGTGCTGCGTGACTTCCGCCGCGGTCTGTTGACCGAACAGGAAAAGAACGAACGCGAAATCGCGATCTGGCAGGAAACAACCGACAAGGTTGCGGACGCCGTCAAGAAACACATGGACCCGGATGGCAACCTCTCCACCATGGCAACCTCTGGTGCGACGAAGGGTGGGTTCTCCACCATCTCGCAGTTGGCAGGTATGCGCGGTTTGATGGCTGACCCCTCTGGGCGCATCATCCCGATGCCGATCCGCTCCAACTTCCGCGAAGGTTTGACTGCGCAGGAATACTTCATCTCCACACACGGCGCACGCAAGGGTCTGGCGGATACCGCTCTCCGTACAGCAGATGCGGGTTATCTCACCCGCCGCCTCGTGGACATCGCGCAGGACATCATCATCAACGAACATGACTGCGGCACACGCGATGGCATTGTCATCCGCAAGGCAGACGATGTCGCTGGCCAGTCCATGCAGAGCCGCATGTACAGCCGCCTCGCCGCGGAACGCATCCTTGACCCGAAGACGGGTGAAGTGCTGGCTGAACACAACGATGTCATCACGCACGAACTCGCGCGCCGCATCGCTCTCGCCGGTGTGACGGAAGTCAAACTCCGCTCGCCGATGACCTGCGAACTCGAACATGGCATCTGCGCCAAATGCTACGGCATTGACCTCGGTCGTGGTGAAATGGTCGATCTCGGCTCTGCAGTCGGTATCGTCGCCGCCCAGTCCATTGGTGAACCGGGTACGCAGCTCACGTTGCGCACCTTCCACACTGGTGGTGTGGCCTCGGCTGGTAGCTCTGACATCACAACCGGTCTCCCGCGCGTGGAAGAAATCTTCGAAGCGCGCAAACAGCCGAAGGGTGAAGCCACCGTCGCGGAAATCAGCGGCGTGGTGCGCATCTCACAATCGGAAAAGTATGCTGACATGCGCGAACTGCGCATCGAACATGCGGAGATGATCCACGACGAATACGCCATCCCCGAGGATTGGAAGTTTGTCGCCAAGGATGAATCCGAAGTGCAGGCTGGCGAAGTCATCGCCACCAAAGAGAAGGCGACCATCGTCGCCCAGCATGGCGGACGCGTGGCCGTAGAGAAGAAAGATCACAAGATCATCGTCTCATACGAACAGCGCGAAGAAGTCATCCTCGATATTCCCAACACCTCGCGTCTGCTCGTCAAGGACGGCGCTCATGTGGAAGCTGGCATGCCGTTGACCGAAGGTTCACTCAACCCGCATCGCATCCTCAAGATTCAGGGACGTGACGCCTGCCAGATGTACCTCATGACCGAAGTCCAAAAGGTGTATCGCTCGCAGGGTCAGAACATCCACGACAAGCACTTCGAGGTCATCATCCGCAAGATGTTGAGCAAGGTACAGGTCACCCGCCCCGGCGACACCAAATACCTGCCCGGTGACGTGATCGACCGCCTCGAAATCCGCAAGATCAATGAGCAGTTGGTTGCAGAAAGCCGACAGCCGGCTCGCTTCAGCGAAGTGCTGCTCGGCGTGACGAAGGCGTCTCTCTCCACCGACTCCTTCCTCTCCGCCTCATCCTTCCAGCACACCATCAAGGTGTTGGCGGGCGCAGCCATCGGCTCCACCACCGACCCGCTCTACGGTCTCAAGGAGAACGTCATCATCGGGAAGCTCATCCCTGCCGGAACGGGCTTCATCCATGGACGCTTCACCCAGCCGGAACAAGGCTCCGACTCGGCGCAGCAAGAACTGCCCGACACTACCGTCGGAGATTAACCCAATCAGCACGAAACGCCTCGAACGCAAGTTCGGGGCGTTTTTTGTTTTGTATAATCAGCGTCGATGAAAAAAACATCCCACAAGCCGGAAGGGAAATCCCGTTCGCTTCATTCCAGTTCAAACAAGCAAATGGGACAACCCACACGCGGAAAGACCGCCGACAACCGCCTGCGACGAGTCGATAACTTCGTCCTGCTTTATGAACCCTCGCTTCTCACGCGGACCGATGGACTGTTCGCCGATTCCCTGTTTGTGGACCTCGGCTACGGGTTTGATCCACGCACCACGCTCGAAAGCGCCGCACGTTTTCGACGCGTAAATCCCAATCTAAAGATCCTCGGCGTGGAGATCGACAAGGAACGCGTCGAGGCGGCGCAACCCTTCGCAGACGAGAAGACGTTTTTCCGTCTCGGTGGCTTCAACCTCCCGTTGCAAAGTAGTGAGCGGGTCCGGTTGATGCGCGCCTTTAATGTCCTGCGTCAATATGAAGAAAAGGATGTCATCCCAGCGTACGAGCGTCTGGCGGAATATGTCCTGCCTGGCGGGTTGATGATCGAAGGCACGTCGAATCCGTTTGGAAGCATTTGGTCGGCGAACCTGGCTCGCAAAACTGAAAACGAGACATGGAACATGGAAGCGTTGGTGTTCAGCACGAACTTTCGGCTGGGGTTTGACGTCGAGGAATTTCAGACCATTCTGCCGAAGAATTACATCCATCGTGTGGTGGCAGGGGAAACGATCTATGATTTCTTCGAAGCATGGAAGCGCTCTGCCTCCGAAACTTCCGCGGCAAAGACCTTTGGGTTGAAGCAATGGTTTATTGCATCTGCCTCGGCGTTAAGCCAAAAAGGTTTTAGAATTGACCTGCACAAAAAATGGCTGGGAAAAGGCTGGCTGATCTGGTATCTGTAGCCAGACATACATGAAACATGGGTATACTTCACCAAGAATAAAGGAATGGATATGCTTCGCTCTCGAAGATTTCAAATCTCATTTGTGATGCTGTTGCTGGCAAGTTTTGCGTGCATCGTGCCGGGCATGCCTGCCGATGTGGATACGGTCAGCACGGCCGCGGCTGAAACGGTAATCGCAGATCTAACGTCGGAGGCGGCGCAAGTCCTCCCGCCGACCACTGCGCCCACGCTCACTCCTACTTTCACACCGACATTGATCCGACCAACTCAGCGCCCGATGACCGAGACGCCCACCTTGATTCCCATATCCGCTTCCGCATCAGCGACGGCTGGATCTGGTACTGACCCATCGATCACCACCACACCGGAGGAAGTCATCCTCACCGTCTCACGCCCGACCAACTGTCGCATCGGCCCGGGGCGAGACTATGATATCGCCGGAACACTGCTCGTGGACGAAGAAGCAGAAGTCTTGGGGCGGGATTCCACGGGCGAATATTGGTACATCCGCAACCCCGATCCCGGCGTGGAATTTTGCTGGGTGTGGGGTGAGTACGCCACAGTAACCGGGATGGTCACCTTCGTGACTGTGTTCACTCCGCCGCCCACCTTCACCCCAACGCTCACGCCGTTGCCATCTCTGGAATTCAAACTCAGATCTGGCGGCATGGATACCTGCGACGGTATTTGGTGGGTACGAGTTGAGGTGAGCAACTTCAGCGAATATGCATTCAAGTCGATGAAGATCGAGATGCAGGATAAAGAGACAGGCGTGTACCGTGTTACATCGAGCAATGGTTTTGCCAGCCGCAAAAGTTGTGGAGCCTATAACGTTGCAGATGCGATCATCCCGAATGCCAGCTTTATCTTCGACGGTCCGAAATTCGATTACAACCTGCGTGGAAACACATTGAAGGGATTCGTCACACTTTGTACAGAGACAGAACTCAAAGGCATCTGTACGACGCGCGAAGGCAGCTTCACTCCCTAATAGCTGACTGAGCAGGCTCGCCTGCTCAGTCTTTTTTTCTGCGGATGAAGAAGAACGGAATAAGCATCAATGGGATCGAGATGAGGAGTCCGATCAACGCGCCGATGCCAAACACGCTTCCAATGGATGCGATGGCGAACTCACGATTGTCGATAATATCCGTGGAACCATCGGGAAAATAACAGGTGACTTCAACGGTGTGTCCGCGCGTGCCAGAGGGACTGGTTGTTGTCGGCGTGGATGTGCCTTTCTCCAAGTCAGTCCTTTCCGCGCCGGGACAATACAACGCGACAGCGATCCGTTCGGTCAGGTTGGGAATAACGAAGAGAGACGGTCCCAGCATGAAGGTGGTGACAAAGAGGATTCCGCTGGAGACAAGACAAAGCAAAATCCAGGCAATGATGCGCGCGATCCAAACTTCTTTCGACGTTTTAAGTTTCATGGCTCACCTCTAATAAAATTCATTGTATAGATTGCAAGATGTGCAACAATCACCCAAAGGTGCGAGGGGCACTTGACGCTTCCCATATTTCCCCGTAAGATAAGCCCCGCGATAGAACATTAATTCAACAAATCTTTACCGCCAAACACGCGAAACGACGAGAACAATGTCCTTCGCGGCTTGAAAAGGATCTTTATGGAACTCGGTATCGTACGAAAAATTGACATTGACCAGGAAATGCAGCAGGCGTATCTCGATTACGCCATGTCTGTGATCGTAGCACGAGCGCTACCCGATGCCCGCGACGGACTCAAACCGGTGCAGCGGCGCATCCTTTACGCGATGTATGACATGGGCTTGCGCGCGGATTCGGCCTACAAAAAGTCCGCTCGTATTGTGGGTGAAGTGCTCGGTAAATATCACCCGCACGGCGACTCGGCTGTATACGAAGCCATGGCACGCATGGCGCAGGATTTCTCGCTGCGCACGCTGCTAGTGGATGGTCAGGGGAACTTCGGTTCGGTGGACGGTGATCCGCCTGCGGCGATGCGTTACACCGAGGCGCGTCTCACCAATGCCGCGCTCGATATTCTTTTCGATCTCAATAAGAACACCGTTGACTTCACGCCCAACTTCGATGATACGCTCGAAGAACCCGGCGTACTGCCCGCCGCAATTCCCAACCTGCTGGTCAACGGCGCGACGGGTATTGCTGTCGGTATGGCAACTTCGATTCCGCCGCACAACCTCGGCGAAGTGGTCGATGCGCTGGTCTTCATGCTGGAAAAATGGGAAAAGCTCGACGACATCGATGTCGAACAGTTGATGAAATTCGTGAAAGGACCCGACTTCCCAACTGGCGGTCTTATCATCGAAGAGAAGGGCGACGAAGGCATTGAGTCTGCGTATGGCTCGGGGCGCGGAAAGGTCACCGTGCAGGCAAAGGCGCACGTCGAAGAGATGGAGCGTGGCAAGAATCGCATCATCGTTTCCGAACTGCCCTACATGGTCAACAAATCCAGCCTGATCGAACGCGTTGCAGAACTGGCTCGCGATGGTCATCTCGAAGGACTCTCTGACCTGCGCGATGAGTCTGACCGCCAGGGCATGCGCATCGTCCTTGAACTGACGAAGAACGCTGATCCTAATTTCGTTTTGCGTGATCTTTACAAACGCACGCCAATGCAAACCACCTTCAGCATCAACCTGCTGGCATTGGTGGATGGTGAACCGCGCACCTTAACTCTCAAACAGGCACTGCGCGTCTATTTGGAGCACCGACTCACCGTCATAAAACGACGCGCGGAATTCGATCTCGAAAAAGCCAAAGCGCGCGCGCACATCCTCGAAGGATATCTGACCGCGTTAAAGAATCTGGATGAGATCATCGAGTTGATCCGCTCCGCCGCAGACGTAGACACAGCTCGCGCCAAACTGATGAAGCGCTACAAGCTGACGGAGTTGCAGGCAAACGCCATTTTGGACATGCAATTGCGCAGACTGGCGGCACTCGAACGCAAGAAGATCGAAACCGAATATAAGGAAGTGACCGCCATCATCAAGGAATTGACCACGCTGTTGAAGTCACCTAAGCTGATGCGTGGCGTAGTCTCGGAGGAATTGCAGAAGGTCAAAGCTGCCTATGGCGATAGACGCCGCACGCAGATCGTCAGCGTGAAGGAAGGCGCGAAGGGTGTGAAGGCGCTGACCACCAGTGACCTGTTACCGCAGCAAACCGTATGGATCGGTGTGACCGATGACGGTTTGGTCTCGCGCACCGCGGACGACAAACAGCCGCGTCACTCCGGCAACGATGCGCCGCGATTTTTGGTGAAGGCATCCACTACGGATACGGTTTATTTCGTGAGCAAACTCGGCAAAGCTGCCGCAGTTGCCGCGCATCTGATCCCCGAAGCGAGCAAGTTGAGTCAGGGTGTGCCATGGCATCGCGTCTCGCCGTTGAGCGATACGGATGCGCTGGCGGCTGTCTTTGCATTACCTGCCAACAAATCCGCGCTGGGTGAAGAGACATGCGTCATCACGTTTACGCGTTTCGGCATGATCAAGAAGAGCCTCGTCACCGAACTGCCCGGTCCTTCGTCGCAGACCTTTGTACTGGCGCGTGTCAACGAAGGCGATCGCCTCGGCTGGGTCGGTTTGACCGATGGCAAGAAGGAAATTCTGTTGGTCACAGCGGGCGGGATGGCGATCCGCTTCAAGGAAGACGACGTACGCCCGATGGGTCTCGTCGCTGCGGGTGTGAACGGTATGAAGCTCGAAGACAAGGATGAAGTCGTCGGCGCTGAAATTTTGCCCGCTGAAGGTGAGATCTTCCTGCTGACCAATGACGGCAAAGCCAAACGTGTGGACCAGAAAGACTTCCCCGTGCAGGGACGTTACGGCAAGGGTGTGGTCGCATGGGATTTGCCCGGCAAGACGACTCTCGCCGCCATCGCCAGTGGAAAACCGAATTACATGGCAACCATTCACATGAGCAAGGGCGCGCCCAAGTCTACCCGGCTGGATGCAGCAGCCGTCCGCAAACGTGCTTCTGCGAAGGGTGATCTCGTCGCAGAGGTGAAACCCGGCGAGACAGTGACTTCGGTCAACGTGGGTTGGATGCTGGAAAGTTATATCAAGGTGGCGAAGGTGGAAGAACCGAAGGGGAAGAAGAAAGGCGGAAAGCAGAAGGCAGCAAAAGCGCCAACGAAAAAGGCGGCTAAATCTACGACAAAGGCAAGAGCGAAGCCAACCAAGAAATTGTCCAAACCGGTGAAGAAGAAAAAGAAATAGTAAAAAACAAAGTATCAAAAGAGGCTTTCAATTGATTGGGATTGAAAGCCTCTTTGAATTAAGAGAAATCATTTAGATTTTAATATTCGCAGAAACGTTAATTGTCTTTGAAATAGACATTGCAACTCGAAATCCTTTTGCCTCTCCTACTGAAAGCGGATCATTTGCGCGACGAACTGAAACTCGAGCGTCGTTAAATGTTCGATTGTATGAGCCGCCCCGAACAATCCGAAGATTCCCCTCATTTGGACCTTGAGGGTCTTTAATAATTTGCTCGGCGTTTTGTTTGTATTCGTATGGGTTGTACCAGTCATTACACCATTCCCACACATTACCTACCATATCTGAACAGCCGTATAAAGAGTCTCCTTGTGGGGAGAATCTCCCAACTTCTGTAGTATCTTTTATCCTGGCTTCTTTGGTGTTTGCTTTGCTGGGGTCAAATTCATTTCCCCAAGGCCAAATCAATGCATCAGAACCTCGTGCTGCTTTTTCCCATTCGGCTTCTGTTGGCAGGCGATAGTGTTTGGACGTTTGTTTTCTAAGCCATTCGCAATAAGACAATGCGTCCATCCAAGAAACATTTACGACTGGGTGATCACCTCTTCCTGTAGGAAACTGGTCACCATCCCAATTTCTTGGAGGTTGGGCTCCTGTTGATTTAATGAACTCTTGATATTCACGATTAGTGACCAAATATTTTCCAATTAAGTATTCAGACAATTCGACCTGGTGTTGGGGTGTTTCGCTTTCTAGCCATTCTTGTTCATTACTGAAAGGTGAAGGTATAAGTTGATCATTAGATGAACCCATTAGAAATGCACCTGCCGGAATATTAACCATTTCAGGTTCAAATACAAGGTGTGGGGCTTCTGTTTTAGATGGGATTTTGGGACCTTCAGCACGAGCAGTAAGAGTGAAATACAGTCGTAATTCATCAGGAGAAAGAGTTGTGAAATCTGCATCTTCTACTTCAGGTTCTTTTGGAGCAAGAATTTTCCGAACAGCAGATGCTCCACGACGTGATAAAAAAGGTGCTAATGCTGGTGCAGGCTCCGGGCGCTCAACACTTTTTTCTTTTGTGTTCATTGATTGATTTTTGTAATCTGCAATAGCTTCTTCTCGAAAAAAATCTTCTAAACTGCGTAAATAACGAGGTTCATCTTTTAAGAGGAGGTTGTACAAATCAGGATAGGCAGTTTGAATGGCTACAACTTTGGCTAATCTAACAGGCTTTACTTTACCTTGTAATCTTTCATTGCGTTTTTGAGCCAATTTCCACAACATTAAGAATGTATTGACCGTTCGCTTAATCTGACGTGGATTATCACCTAAACCATCTGCAAATATCCTTGGGCATTCTTCGTGTGGCCATTCTGTACTTAAGTTCTGCACAAACCCGCCCATATCACTCTGTTCAATAGGGGGAATTTGGAATGGTAACTGAATAATCTTTTCTAGATAGTGAATACCTTCGATTGTAAATTTCCTCTGATTCTCGCCATCTTGTTTTTCGCCGAGTTCTTTATATTTCATTTCGATGCCACGTGTGATGACTTCTTGATCCAGCCCAAGCACGAATACACAATTTTCAACATCCAAAAACAACTTGATAGCTTCGAGAACTTCGATGGCTTTTTCAGGTAAACAGCGGTCGAGGTCGTCCACGAAAACTACAAGACGTTTGGGCGCGATATGTGTTTTGACGAGTTTTGCGAATTTCTCTTGAAACTGCTCAAGGAATTGAACCTGCTCGATGTAAATTTTTGTCCGCTCGCGAGTGATGGCAGAGACAGCTTCATCGGTTGAGCTTTTTGCCGCACCTGCTTGCAGTTCTTCCACCAGTTTGGTCAATGTGGAAATACCAGGAATGAAAGATAAACTTAGTTTGACCAAGCCTGTAGCAACCGCACCACCCAACTTGGGCAGGTCAATGGTCACGCCGCCCAATTTTTCCAACTCCATTTCGCGATAAAGCAAGGATTGCATCTTCTCAAATTCTTCGGTGGGTTTTCCAGCTTTTTGCGCGGTATCTTTTAGGGAAGTAAGAACTGAAAGCAAGAATGCCCGCCAGAGCGTTTCTTCCTTGTCATATTTCCATGCATCGAACCATGCCACCGTGAAATCATCGGGCAGGTTCTTCTTTACCATTTTCATCAATGAGGTCTTGCCCGATCCCCATGTGCCGAACACGCCAATGGTCAATGGCGTGTTTCCGGTTTGAATAATGTCCGCCAGGGTTTCGACATACGGCGTGAAATCGAGCGCGTCCGTGTCAGTGGGTTGGTCGTTGACGATGTAAGTTTTTGGAGCGTCAGGCATGGGGAAATCCTCCTATATTCTCTTTATTTTACTCCTACTATCCATCAGAAATGCTTATAATCATAATTAATACTGGAGTGCATCATGGAATATCACATTGAAATCGATACTGCCCACGGAGTCATCTACGCAACCGCGCTGGGAGCCTGGCAATCGGACATCGATGACCGCATGGTGGCTGAAATATTCCAGGCGGTGAAGGAACACAGCATCCGCAATGTGTTGCTGGACATGCGCGAGCTGCGGTTTGACCTTTCCACGGTGCGGATTTTTGAGCGCGCCAAAGAGATGCGTGATATGCGCCTCCAACGGCGACAGGTCAGCTCGAAGGTGGCATTGGTGTACTCTGCCGGGGATTCAAAGTTGGATGCCGATATGAAATTCTTCGAAACTGCCGCTCGAAATCGTGCTGCGCCCTATCGCATCTTCACGGATATGGAAGATGCGCGGAAATGGCTTTTGCAAGCCTGACCCGTTTTTTGTAACCTTCTCTTAATAATATTTTCGTCTCACACTGCATCTATCCCATGTAGGAAGTGCCGGTTTTGAAAAAAGGAGTTTTATTATGAGTACAACGTTTGAAACGGTTACCCTGGCAGGTGGATGTTTCTGGTGTTTGGAAGCGGTCTATGACGAAGTGAAAGGCGTCCTCTCTGTGGAGTCAGGTTACGCCAATGGACATGTCCCCAACCCCAGCTATCGGGATGTCTGCAATGGTGATACGGGTCATGCCGAGGTGGTGCAGATCAAATTCGACCCATCGATCATCACCTTCCGTGATATTTTGAACATCTTCTTCGTGATCCACGACCCGACCACGCTCAACCGACAGGGTGCGGACGTGGGCACGCAGTATCGCTCCGGCATCTACTATCACACGCCCGAACAGAAAGAAGTGGCAGAGCAAACCATCCGTGAGTTGGAAACTCAAAAGGTGTGGAACCAACCCATCGTCACAGAAGTGGAAGCGCTTAAGGATTTTTATATCGCCGAGGATTACCATCAGGAGTACTTTGCGAAGAATCCTTATCAGCCTTATTGTATGGCGGTCGTTGCTCCAAAAGTGAGCAAGTTCCGCAAACACTTTTTGGAGTTGTGGAAGAAACAGGCTGCGTAGTTACGAGTTGACAGTTACTTTCAGGGTGACTGTCAACTAAATCATGGGGAAATAATTTGTTATACTTTCCGCACTTATGAACGAGAACAAGACACCCAACTTTTATATCCGCGACTTGCCCATTCATGGTGACGCGATCCTCGCGCCGATGGATGGATATTCCGACTGGCCGTTCCGTTCCATTTGCCGTGAGCTTGGCTCTGCCATGAGTTACACCGAATTCATCAAGGTGGAAAAAATTCTCAGCAAATCGAAACAACCTGCCAAACGCATGTATTTCACCGAGCCGGAGCGACCGATCACATTCCAAATTTACGGCGACGATCCCGAACTCATTTTGCAGGCGGCGCTGAAGATCCAAGAAAATAATCCCGATGTGATTGACCTCAACATGGGTTGTCCCGCCAAAACCATCGCGGACCGCGGCGCGGGCGTGGGCATGATGCCATCTCCGTTGCGCATCGCGCGGACGTTTCGCAAACTGGTCAAGCATTTGCATGTGCCTGTCACGGGCAAGATCCGCCTCGGCTGGGATAGAAACAAAAACTACAAACTCATCGCTCGCATCGTGGAAGAGGAAGGCGGCTCGCTCATCGCCGTCCACGGACGCACCAAAGAACAACGATACGCTGGCAACGCCGATTGGGACGCCATCGCCGAAGTGAAATCGCTGGTCAAGATTCCCGTCATCGGCAGCGGCGATGTA
>JAHDWC010000119.1 GCA_023382575.1 Anaerolineales bacterium | reverse complement strand
CATCCGCCCAGATTAGAAGCAAAACAATTCTATTTTTGACACAAGTGGATATACTTGAATAATTCTCTCGACTTTAACAAAATGCCCCAAAATTTTCTTGACATTCTCCCTGTCCCCGAATAGAATGAGCTAGTCTTTGCAGGAAAAACACCTAAAAAGACACAAAATCAACTTATCGCCAGTACGGAAAATAGTTACGCTTCGCGGTTTCGATCCCCGTCGGGACCGCACAGCGTAACTCTGCGCAAAGAAACCCCGGTTTCTGATGAAGAAATTCATCGGAGCCGGGGTTTCTTGTTTTACCTTTTCACCGGCTCCAGGGAGATTCTATGTCAGCCGGAAAAACACCCTCAGACGAAGAAGCAATACTTAGTTTGGAATTCCTCACAGTGGCGCAAGTTGCTAGATGGGCACGGGTTAGTACAAAAACCGTATACCGTTGGATCGAAGCAAAGAAGTTACCAGCCATCAAATTTGGCAAACGCACCTATCGCATCCCTACTCGTGCAGTCATTGAGTATCTCAAATCGGCAGGGTATGCGGATCTTATTGTTCTGGCAAATTCCAAATGATCATCTATAAAGATTTCTAAATTAAGAAACTTTCCCCATCATTGTTTTCACATTGAGTAGGTAAAAGGATTTTTCACAATATAAAAATTTCTTCTGCAAGGAGGTGATGCTGGCTAATCTTCCCACTATCCCAATATGACGCAGATAAGAACGGGCGCTGTTTACATACCTGGCCGGTACAACAGCGCCCTCAACAGAATTTATCTGCGTCTCCTATTCTAACATATCGACTTTTTAACCTAGGAGACCTATGAATTTTCAACCCACGAAAAACATATTTACAAAGCGGCCTTCCGTTCTTTTTTATGCGGTTTTGGTTTGTATCACTTCCCTGGCGTGTTCCACAGAAACACCCACCTCTCCCATTTCGTTCACCAGGCAATCCAATCCATTACCTGTCAATGAGGGAAAAGCTGTTTCCCCTTTAAACATTGCCAAAAATGATAGACAGCAAAAGACAGGAGATGCTCTGTGATTCAGTCCGCGACTCTTACGCTCCGTTTCTTGCAAGAGCTCTTTATTGGCATCCTTACGGCGGTTATGTACCTCATACCCTGGCTTCTTCGAGCCGTATCCATTGTAGTTTGGCTAATCTCCACCTTCATCAGCATTACCACCCTGCACAAGATCTACTCCCCTTTCACGGACGTTATCCCCATATTCGCGCTGCAATTCGGGGTCATCCTACTGATGGTGCAGTGGTCGATGTACGGACTTCGTAATGGGCAGAACGTTTGGGGCTTGTTGTTTGCTGGCGCAATCACCCTTTGGGGAATTTCTCAGGCAATGACCTGGCTTTCAAATCACTGGCAATACGCCGATCTCTTTTTTCGGATCCTTCCCCCTGCCCTGCTTGGGGTCGGAATGATCACCCTCAGTATCCGCACACGGACTCGCCGCATGTCCCGAGTTTCCAGCAATAAAAACCAAACAACCAACAAGGTAGCAGCATGAACGAAGAATTGAGAAAAAAACTTGAAGCGCAACGTACATGGCGAACTCCAGCCCCCGCACCAACGCAAGCCACTCAGAAACGAATCGGCTGGTCGTTTTATCAGAAATGGATGATGTTTGTGATTGGTATTCCTGTTGTGTTTCTGATCGCTTTTTACATCTGGGCGTTTAAAGCCTTTCCTGCTGTTGAGAAGACAAACGCCCCTTCCCCTGCAACGGAGAGTGCCATCATCGCAACCGAGAGCGAAGCGCCCATCGAAGCAAACACAACCATGGCGGTGTGCGCCGGAAATTTTGACACCGCAAAACTGCACGTTCGTTTTGAGCCGGGACTGAATGGCGAAGTCCGCGGCTATCTGGAAGAAGGAGAAACGGTCATCGTTCCGTTGGGAGAGCAGAACGAGCCGATAACCAAGAACGTGGATGCCGTAAGCTGGACGTTCATCCAATCCCCCATCACCGGCTGGGTCAGCACCAGCTATTTATGCAAATAACCTGGAGGTAATCAAAATGGCACAAACAACTTCTCTCACCGCTGAACTGACTGGTAACGGTGGCATCCAGACGGATCACTATGGTTTTACTTTTTCTGATTTGGCGGTCATTGCCCTCGACGCTGTTCTGTTCATCTACACCGCATGGCGCTCGTATCACTTCCTGACCGACTCTGTGCCTGATGGGATGCAGATCATGGCATTGGTCGGGCTATGGGGTCTGGATATTGGGATGGTGATCTGGTCTTTGGTTTGGATGTTTGGCTCCACTGAGAAGTACCAAGACTGGACCGCGATGGCGTTTTTCCTGATCGACCTGGCGGGCGTAGTCCTCACCTCCCTGACCGACTCGCTCTCCTTTTCCAGCCCGGACGGATCCATGACCGGAATGCTTCAGGGGATCGCAGCTCCCGCGATCCCGTTGATCGTAGTGGCAAACGTGATCGCCGGTTTTATCTATCACATGACCTCTCCCAAGACTCGCGCACAGCGCGATAGCCGAAAGGCTGCCGCCGAGCATCGCCGCAAGATGGAGGAAGTGTCCAAGATGGAACGCGATCTTATTTATGCGGAAAGCTACATTCTCGCCAAGCAAGAAACTTTGGAGAAGGCGCAGCTTCTGGCAGAGATCAAGGTCGCGCAGGACGCAGTCGAACAAGCCACCCGCGCCAAGCTTCGTGATCAGGTTGGTGTTCACAGTGCAGCATTGAGCGGCAAGAAGAATGATGAAGCCAATCAAGAATTGACTGGATTGAAGGCAAAACTGGCAGCCTTGAAAGCGGCATTGGCTCCCGGCGCACCTGCTGATCCTGCTTCGATCCCTGCCCCGCAACAATCTGCTCCGAACCCTGCTCCCTACCCCAGCGGCAATCCAACTCCGATTCCTGCCACGCCTATTATCCCCAATGTACCGATTGAGCTTGATCCAATGCAGATCAACATCCCGCCGGTTATTGAACCCGTCCCTGTTCCCGCCAATGCTCCATTGGGCGGACTTCTTCCTCCTGATCCGGTGATCCATTCCGGGAACGGAAATGGAAACCACCCGTCCCCTTAATGAGCCGGTCAGATCTTGATCTCGGTCAGGCGTGGGAGATCCGTTATCCCACCCTGATCGAGGTCAGCCGCAAGGGCATCCATCGCCCGCCCCGGTTGCCAGAAGCACTTTCGTTGGCATTGGGTTCACTGGCAACCCTGGGAGATCTGTCTGGCGTACGCGTAATGAATGCCTCCATCAATAATCAACCCACCGCCATCGCCATTCTCGATGGTGCCAAATTTACAAAAGATCAAAACGGTTTCACTGTATTGACCGAAGCCGCAGGAAAGGAAACCACATGACCGCAAAAATTATCACCGTCGCAAACCAGAAAGGGGGGACGGGCAAGACCACTACTTTGCTGAGTGTATCAGGGCAATTGGCTGCCACCAATCACAAAGTGCTCATTGTTGATCCTGACCCGCAAGGGAATGATGCCACCGCACTGGGACTCTCCCAGGAACCAGGCGCGTTCAACTTGCTGGTCAACCACACGCAGGACCCAAGGCAATGGGTGCGCATGACCGGCAGAAAAAACCTGGAGATCATTCCCGGCGATCGCAGCACCGCATCGGCGCAGATCCTGCTCAATGCCGAGAACCGCCCGTTGGATGCCATCCGCAAGGCGCTTGAACCTCTACTCCACGACTACCACTACATCTTTCTGGATACAGCGCCCTCCGTGGGCGGCATTCAGGAACGTGCAGTGTTCGCCGCCGATTATGTGCTCATCCCCACCGCGACCGAGTTCCTGTCCTCGAACGGCTTGATGCAGATGATGGTGAGCCTCAAGTATCTGGCACAACGCGGTTGGGATGGAAAGCTGCTCGGCATCCTGCCCACCTTCTACGATGACTCCACCACGGAATCCCACACCACCCTGGAGGAGATCACAAAGGAATTTGGTGAAGCGGTGCTCGCCCCCATCCATCGCGCCACCATCCTGCGTGAGTGCGCAGCGGAAGGAAAAATGGTGCATGAGATCGATCCACTCCATCGCGCCACCCGCGAATATGCAACCCTGATGAACTACATCCTCCAAAACACATAGGCGGTTCCATGTCCCGACAATCTCTTCATACATCCACCTCATCTCAGGAATTGGTTAAGCCCACCGAACCGATCCACCTGATCCAGACTGCTCGCGAAGCGAAACGTTCCCGACCCAAACGAAAACGAGATTGGGAAAAACTGTCCGAACACCGATCACGCGGTTACCGAGTTCCGAACCATCTGCGGAACATGGTCGGGGAAAAGCATGAGAAAACGGGCATGAGATATTCCATTCGCGGCATTGCCGATCATCACATGACTACCACTTCCCAAGTGGCTGGTGCCATGATGACCTATGCCTTGAGCGAACTGCGTGCTGGCAAGATTCCGCTTGAAGCGCGTCCCCAACCCGAAGGTCGCGTGATGCGTTTGGATTGGTCGATCCGCGAAGATGCTTGGGCGCAGGATATCCCAACGCCCAAACCCCGGAAGCAGCGTTCTCCGCTTGAGCCCAAGCCGCTGTACATCAGCTATCGCTGGGGCAGCGACACGGATGCGCAGATCAAGGCGGTTGCAACCAGCCTTGGAGTGACCATCGGGGAGGTGGTGGTGTACCTGCTGCATCATGCCATCCAGTCCTATCGTTCCGGGCGTTTGCATCTGCACGAAGCCGCCAAAGTTGTCCGCCAAACGGTGTCGCCCTCATGGTAGTCCGTTTTTCTCCCTCTCCTGTCCGGCAAAAAGCGATGCAATTTTTGCCGGACAAAAATCGCATGAGCGGGACTCGCTCACATCGACGCTCTCGGACGCTCTTAACCGCTCACGTACTCCGCTTACATGGACGCTCACCTTCCCTCGTCAGGAATGATTTTGAGGCGGGTCAAAACGCAAACTTGACTCGTAGACCGTCTGCAAAAAATCGTCGCGCACAGGGCTTCCTGTTGCGTTTCGCTATTTCTCACTTTGGAGCCCTGTATGCCTCGATCCAACCTGCTGGTTAACGAACCGCCCCTGCTCGTCCTGCCTTCCCTTGCCACGGTTATCGGGCTGAACAATTCGATTGCCTTGCAACAACTACACTACTGGCTCCAAAACCCCAAGGCAGGTGTGACCCGCAATGGCATCAAGTGGGTCTACAACACCTATGGGGATTGGCAAAGTGAAAGCTTCCCATTCTGGAGCCTGAGCACGATCGAGCGCACATTCCGCAGTTTGGAAAAACGAGGCTTGGTGATCTCCGAACAACTGGACGCAAAAAAACACGACCAGCGCAAGTACTACCGGATCAACTATGCGGCGCTTGAAACGCTCGAGACACCCGAAACCACGGAAGAGGATTCTGACGGGGAATCCGGTGACGTCCTCGATGACGTCAATTTGACGGGATCGAAGACGTCAGATCGCCGTGACGATGACGTCACATTGACGGGATCATTAATAAGTAATACAGAGACTACCAGAGAAAAGTACATGGGCGCTGCCGCGCCCACACGCGCCGAGCCTTCTTCGCCCGAACCCGGCAAGGTCGATGTCCACGCCCGCATCGAGACATACCCCAAAAACACGCGTGAAGCTACCCGCCTGGTTCACACCCTGTTCGGCTTGATCCCTCCCGAACGTCCTGCCACTGGCGAACCACCAGGGGAGTATGGCGCCTGGGATAAAAGCCTCAAAGAAATTTTATCCATCTGCCGGGAGTACAACGTGTCGCTTGAAAATGCGCTGCATCGTACCCGGTCCGCAATCGAACAGATTCGCCGGACGAAGAGACTCACCATCCACCGCCCCGGATCGCTGATCGCCTACCTGCGTTCCGAGCTGGCGAGTGGCAAGCAAACCATTACCCCTTTGCAGGGAAACATTGAGGTCCTGACATGAACCCATCCCTCCTTCCGCCCCATAACCCCGACGCCGAACGCGCCACGCTCGGTTGCCTATTGATCAACCCCGAGAGTTGGTATGACATACGCCCGATCATCACCACCCCGACCGATTTCTACATCCATCGCCACCAATGGGTCTGGGAAGTGATACAAGAGCTGACCAAAACCGGGCAACCGGTGGATTTGCTGACCGTCTCAGATGCACTCGAACGGACAGGCAAACTCGAAGAGGCGGGCGGTTCAGCCTGGCTGACTTCGCTGATCACCGATGTGCCCACTTCGCTAAATGCGGTTGGATATGCCCGCATCGTCCATCAGGACGCAGAACGCCGCTCCATGCTCAACCTCGCCAACGAGATCGCTCAGTCCGTGTGCGAAGGCAGAGCTGCCGATGACTTGCGTAGCTTGATCCGCACCCATCTTGACGAGCGCACCATGTCCAATGGTTTCGTGCGCTTGTCCAATCTGCTATCTAACTTGTATGACCAGATCGAAGCCGCCGAAGCAAATCCGCGCGAAGTCTGGGGTTTGCCCATTGGCTTTCCGAAGTTCGACAAAGCCACGGGTGGCTTCGAGAAAGGTTCACTGATCTGGCTGGCTGGTGAGCCAGGTATTGGTAAAACCTGGAGCCTGACCCAAAGCGCTCTGAAAATGGGCGAGGTCGAGCCAGGTGTCCTGATCTCGATGGAGATGAAAAACGAATCGATAGCACGCCGCGCCCTATCCGGTGTCTCCGGCATTCGCATCAAATCCATGAAATCCGGATTAGGACTTCCCAACGATTGGCGCTCGCGCTTCGATACCGCCGCCGCGCAGTTGTCCGATCTGGATATCTTCATCGACGATGCCAACTACACCACCGAGCAACTCTGGGCGACGCTCAAATCACAAAAACGCGAGCGTAACATCGGCTGGTTCGCGGTGGACTACGCTATGCTGTTCACTGACCAGGCGGAAAATGACAACGTGCGGACCGAGATCATCTCTCGTAACCTCAAACTGATGTGCAAGGAGATGGATTTGGTGGGGGTGGTGTTGCAATCGGTCACCAAGAGCGGCATGGATGGCTCTGCCAATACCGCCTCGCAGAAATCCTCGATGCGCGGATCCGGTCAGCAGGTGCATGATGCGGACAACATTCTCTTCCTGACACCATTCACCCAATTGAGCGAAAAGGATGACATCATCCGTGAAGCGGATAAAAAGCGCATGGTCACTCTGCACACCAAGAAGGGACGCGAGTTGGAGACCTTGCCGGTCTGCCATTTGGTGCGCCGTAATGACAGCCCATTCTTCGATGAGTTCGATCACGAGCTTTATGCCCAAAAACGCCTGAATGGTGTTCCGGAAAGGCTCGAAACTCACTTTACCAAGTCATAGAGACAAGTGGAGTCTCTATAAAAAGTGGAAACAAATACCAGAAATAAATACTTGAAATAACCGCACTCCCTTAAGAATAAAAAAATATCTAGTTATTTCCCTACACCATATCGAAGGAAAGGAAATCCATGAACCTGATCGAACAATATCGTACTCATCTGGTCAAGCATGACCGTTCCGAGAAAACCATCCACGGCTACACCACGGACCTGGTGCAGTTCCAGAAATGGCTGGGCAAGCGTCCGTTGTCCAAGATCACCGAGGTGGATGTGCGTGCCTATCGCGACCACATGTTGAAAGAAGGCAACAGCCCGAATACCATCAACCGCCGCATTGCTTCCATCGCTTCCTTCGGGGATTGGGGCAGCACGCAAGGCGGGATATTTAAGGGCAACCCTGCACAATACATCAAGCCGGTCAAGACCGTCGAACTGGCGCCGCGCTGGTTGGACGAGGAGCAGAAAAAGAAATTGCTCAAGGCAGTGGAGACCGACCTGCGCGAGGCAAAGGAACGCTATCCGCGCTTGTGGGTCTTGCGCAAACGAGACGCGGTGATCGTGAATGTTTTATTGCTCACCGGTCTGCGGGTGGATGAGTTGTGCTCCTTGAAACTCTCTGACCTGACGTTGAGCGAACGCAAGGGTACCTTGTTGGTGCGGCATGGCAAGGGCGGCAAGCAACGTGTGGTGAATCTGCACATCGAAGCTCGCAGGCAGTTGGGCGAATGGCTGGAGGTGCGCCCACAAGTGGGGAATGACGGGTTGTTCGTAGGGCAGACCGGTGAAGCGATAAAACCGCGTTTGGTGCAACGCCTAGTGGAACGTTATGCGGACCTGGCAGGCTTGCAGGATGTCACGCCGCATTCGCTGCGTCATACCTACGCCCGAAATCTACTCGACAGTGGTTCGAGTTTGCAGGAGGTGGCATTATTGATGGGGCACAGCAGTTTGGACTCGACCGCACGCTATGTGCAACCGAGTGAGACGGAATTGCAGCAGGCGGTTGATCGCTTGAGGGTGTGATTCATCCAAAATGCTTGTGGGGTTGAATCCGCTTGACAACGATTTGGCTACCGAATAACACGCATGTACTTTTTCTACACGCAGGTGGAGGAAAGCCAAGAAAGATAAAATATGGTCTTGTAAATAGGAAATGAGGAAAACCCATTTTATTTCCACGTCAGTGGGGTATCCAAAAAGAGGCTTCTAAACGAGAAGCCTCTTTTGTTCGAGTATTAATTCTAATTATTTATCCTGATGTCCCCATGTGCTAATCACACCGTCGTAAGTGCGTACATATAACCGAGTTCCGTCTGGATCCAAGACCATTGAGGAGATGCCATCGTATTGAGGTAGATTGAGCAGTAATGTTTCATCTGTAACCGACCATACTTTCAGTGACTTGTCCCCCGTCCCTGAAAATATCAAGGTTTCATCAGGAGAGATGACGATCGAATTGGCTTGAACAGTATTTCCCCTAAAAATCTTCGGTTGACTTTCATCGATTAGTGACAATAATCGAATGCTGTTGTCTGAGCTTACATACGCCAAGTGATCGCCATCTGGCGAAAACGCAGGCCTATTCCCATTGACTTCGATCACCTCGGATAAGTCCTCGGTATTAAATACTTTTATCTTGCTATCCTGTCCCCAGGTAGCTAAGTGAGAACCATCTTCGTCGAAGAACAAACCGTTATATGCACCGTAAAAGCCGAACATTCCAACCACTTTATTATGTGGCCTGATCGTGGTGATTAATTCGTTGGTGTCCAAGTTCCACAGATATAGATTTCCATCTGCTGTACCAACCGCCAGAACCTTTCCATTGGGAGATATCGTGGCAGTATCAATGAAATCTGGAAGATCATAAGTTTGTTTGATCTTTGATTTCACAGCGAACTGCGACTCTGGAGATAATATGGTGATAGTGAATTCGCCCTGTTGTTCTTTGTTTGAAAATGGAGGAACCCTTATCGGGAGAGTCCAATACGCCCCAGCCAGAGTCCCATCGGATAAAAATACAGAGCCCCTCCAGGGGAATTCTTGAACGTTATTTTTCCTAAGTGTTTTTTTGGTCAGATCGAATACCCCACTTGGTATTTCATTCCACCCAGAGAGTACCAAACCAGCGCCATCAGGGGTTATATTCTGGATATCTCCCAATTTCTCAAATCCAAGCGCTTTTATTTCCTCGCTCTTTAGGATATGCAAAAGCTCGGGATTTTTGAATGTCTTCTTGCTCAAGGCGTCCAACGATAGGACTGTAATGGTATGAGAATTCAAATCAATCAAATGATAGTCCTCTAGATTTTCAAATTTCACCATTAATGTCTTTTCGTCCAGAAACATCATATAGGTTGTGCGATTCGACTTTACATCTAACTCCAACTTAGAGGTTTCCTGCTTATCAAAGTCATATAATGTGATGGTTCTAAATCCGAAAGCGGCAGCGGTATTTGTGTAAGGAGATATCGCTTGCTCAGGTGGTCTTTGCCCAAGTTGACCCAGTCGATTGGTCAATATTAGTTCTTCAGAACTCCAGATAATCAGATCTCTATAGACAGTTTCCTCAGAAATATACAGCCATTTCCCATCCAATGAATAATAGGCAGGTCCTGCATCTTTGCTGCGGAATTGAGATACGATCAAACTGCCATCACTCATATTCCAGACGGTGATCTCCTTTTTATCTCCAATGGTGACGAAATTCATATTATCCGGGGAGATATCCAAACTGGTAACTGGTCCCTTGTGGACCTTAAAAGAGTTTAGAACTTCCCAGGTTTGGGTGTCCCAAAAAGTGATAACACCACTTGAGTCGCCCACACCGAATAGAAGTCCATCCACCGAATAATTTATGGTTGTAATATCGCTCTTCAATGAAAGCGGTGCAAAAAATAATTCCTGCCAGGAGTTAGCATTATAGATATACAATCCGCGGTTGGTGACTGCAGCGAATTGCACTCCATCTGGAGAAAAAATACTGAGGCTAATTAACTGGCCTGTGTATGAGAGCGGACTGTAGTCAATTTGCCCCTTATTATAGACATCCAGTTCTGCAAAGGTGCCACGTAGAATTGCCTCTTGAATACTCACCGGAATGGGTGTTGGAGTTGGGGATGGGGTAGAGGTCAATGTTGCCGTGGCGCTTGGCAATGGAGATGGAGTGCCAGATGGTGTTTCTGTCTCTGACTGCACAGGGGAAGCTGAGTTGCCACAACTCGAAAGCAGAAACAACAGTGTTGCCAGTAATACAATTGCACCGATCGTAATCCGTATTTTCATATTTATTTCCTTACTTGATATATTCCTAATTCTTCCATCAAACGCCAAGAGATCATCGCCATAACCAGCGTATTGAGACTATTTTGATGATCTCGTATTTGATTTCGGACATTATTTCTTCCTAGCGCAATAAATAACCATCACTGATGAATTCACGCATCCAGCCGGTGTATCCGTCCTCGGTGCGGATCTGCCACCAGGTGCCTTCGTGGGCACATACAGGTCCGCCGATGATGGTGACACGGACGCCTTCTTCGATTTGGACGACGATGTTGGCATCCCAGGTTTGTGGAACTTCTGGCGAAGAGCGCAAATTGACTTTGGGATAGACGACACGGGCGTCATCCCCTTCTTGAAGGTTGACTCCGCCTAGGTCGTCGCACCAGTAAGCGGCGGAGTTTGAGCCGCTTTCATCCGCTTGAGAGATAGCATCAACTTGCACGGATTCCAACTCGAGGATGAAATCTCCATCTGTCTCTTTGTGAAAGGCAACTTTTCTATAGAGGGTGTTGTTATCATCAAAAGAGATGTCAAAGCGGGCGCCTTCTTTTAGCTCATACACAGTGGCTTCATCATCCACACGGACGATGAGGACATTGCTTGAATATTTATTGCGAAGGGTGTTGACACTGACGCCACCGCCAATGTCGAAGGTGCCGAATGCAGTCACCCATTCATAGGAGGCTTCAGCATTGACTTCGCCGCGCGAGTTGACTGAAATACGTACTGGCACATAAGGCGGCTGGTAGCCAAGTTCAATATCTGCTTGTGGTTGACAGGCTGACAATAAAATTACCAATAAGAGAAGAGATGTGAGTCGCATTGCAGGTTTCATAAATCCTTCTCCTTGACGATTTATTCACTTTGGCTTTTTATGATAACCACTCGCTTTGGTCACTAATTAAATGAAACTTGCTGATATCGGTCTATGAATAATTCACCTTTGAATATATCCATAGCAAACAACCAGCTTTTGTTTTCCCAATCGCTTCCTAGATTTTGAACCATCTCAATATAGTTATTGGGATTATCTCGATCCCAAATTTTTATGGTGAACTCATCACCTTCGCCAACTTTGAACATGGCAATATACCAATGGTCTGGTTTAGAAACCAAATTTCCAAGCCATCGATTACTTTCTAGCGACTGAGAACCGACACTAATATTGCTATCATAGCCATTATTTCTTTCAAAGATGCCCCATACCCGCCAGGATGCCGTATTAAACAAACCAGTGGATAGCTCAGCTTCAAATTCTGTCCCTGATGCGTAACTGAACTCAATAAGTGCTGCCTGGTTTCCGGTTAAGGGTTTCGTTTGTGATATCACGCCTTCCCAGTTTGATTGCCCTTTTAGAGAAAGTAATCCATCTTTTACGTCTGTTTTGATGCGATAATTTTCCCAGTTTGACAAGTCAGGCGTATCAAATGTTTCTTCGTAAATTATCCTGGCGCCGGGTAATAATTCCGAGGCAGTTCCTGATGTTTCATCTACATGCTCCGAAAGATCGTTACATCCTAAATCCTTACTAGAGGATAACTCCACTGACAAGGGCACATAAACCTTGTATAAACTATCTTCTCCGTCGACTTTCAAATTTCCTACGTATACATCTTCCGACCAGCCAAGATTGAATTCCATGTTCGTGCCGGGAGGGGCAACAAGTTCCATTGATTTGGAATATTGCCGATATTGACCATATTTTGCAGACACACTGCCTTCCACAATATCCTTGACCCCTCCCTTAACCTCGACTGTAAATTCAATTGTTGTTGCAAAGGATCGCTGAGCCGTTTGTTTTACTTCAGCTTTTCCGCCGCAATTGTTTAATCGAATGATCTCTTCATAAGAGGTTGTTCCTTTCGATGTTTCGCTAACAAGAACATCGTTCGTTGCATTACAGCTTGAAACTATCAAAGCGGAAATAATAAGAAGCAGGAAAGGTACGGATTTCATTATGTGGTATGCCTCCAAAATTGGATTTAGATATTCATCGAAAAACTATTTGTTCATGCGGTAGTATGGCTTAGCGGGGCAGGCGCGTGTGACCTTGTAACCGATCTTGGAAATGCAGAACTGTGAATGGGTGGACATGCTGGGTCGAATGTTGAATGTTGTTCTATTTTGACTCAGCGACCAGCCAGGCAGCAACATAACCGGCATTGCCTTTTTGATCCTTGATCTTGATCCATTGGTTTTGCTTGCCGAGCTTGCTCTTGGCTGCGGATTTGTTTTCTTGCACTGCCAGCCATTCACCGGCTGCCGCCACTCGTACCAGCCCAGCGCTTTGGCTTGGCAGTTTGCGAATGCGCACCCCGCTGGTGGTGGCAAGGGGCACATACAAAATATAGGCATCGGCGGGCGGCGGCACAGGCGCGGATGCGGCTGCATTTGCGCGATTGGCACTGGTGGGGCGAGCAGTATCGAAACAGTAATAGATAGTTTCACCTTTGACGGCGATACCCGCGCCGCATTCTGTGTATTGGTCGCCGAGCATGGTGTGAGTGTGTGGATCATCGCCAAACCAGGCGGTGATGGCTTCTGCAACGGTCATGTTTGGGAATGCCACAATATTCTCCGAGCAGATTCCGCCACGAGCCAGGTCGCCTGCCAGCGGATATCCCGCGGCAAGGTGGCGTTGGAATGGACGGGAGCCATTGGCGCTTTCGTGCTGGATCTGTCCGGTGGCTGCCATGAAATCGGCATGGCTTTGGGCGTTTTTGGTGAGGATGGAATTGATAACGAGTGCAGGTAGTTTGTTCTTGATGCGTTCGGCGTTGATGGCATCCACCAGTGCTTGCGGATTAGGCGCTGAAACATTCGGTGTGGTGACCGGTTTGGGTGCAGCATCAGGCGCGGACATGGAAGGAGCCGCCTCGACATACCAGGCTGCCACGTAGCCCTCAAGTCCATTCGCGTCGCGGACTTTTAGCCACTGCCCGTTGACTCCCAGTTTGGATTTTACGCTGG
>JAHDWC010000118.1 GCA_023382575.1 Anaerolineales bacterium | reverse complement strand
CATCGGGATGACGAAACGCTCGCCGACCTTCTGCATCTGCCCGTGGATGGCAGTGATCTTCGCGCCGGGAATAAACCTACCCATCGAGAAGCGCCCCAAGGTCACAATGATACTCGGATTAATGGCTTTTATTTGGGCTTCAAGATACTCGTCACAAGCAGACAGTTCCTCCGCCTGCGGGTCACGATTCCCCGGCGGGCGGCATTTGACCACATTGGCTATGAAAACATCCGCGCGTTCCAAACCAGCCTGTGCCAGCAACTGATCGAGGAATTTTCCCGATGCGCCCACAAACGGACGTCCCTGCTCATTTTCGTGGAAGCCTGGTCCCTCGCCAATGAACATGACTTCCGCATCCACGCGCCCCTCTCCTGCCACTGCCTTCTTACGCGATTCGTGCAATGCACATTTCGTACAGATGGAAACTTCCTTGGCAATGCGGGCAAGCGTCGATTCAGCGGTCATTCAGGCTCCAGGGAGATGATCCAATCCATTCAACGACATCAGGATGGCATCTTCATTATTATCCTTATAGTATTCCTTGCGCCGTCCATCTTCCACAAAACCAAGGGTGCGATACATACTCTGCGCCACGACATTGCTTGCACGCACTTCCAAAAATGACTTAACCGCGCCTTCCTTCTTTGCAGAAAGCAAGGCGTGTATCAGCAATTTTTTGCCGATCCCACGCCCGCGGAATTCGGGATGCGTCGCAATCGTGGCCACATGAAGTTCATCGATGATGAACCAACTGACGATCATCGCAACGATGCGCCCATCCAGCTCTGCCACCCAACAGCGGGAAGCCAAATTATCCGTCAATTCAAATTGAAACGAACGTTGGGGCCAAGGCAGTGAAAACGAAACCTGATCGATCGCAATCACCTGCTCCAGATCATGGGCGATCATTTTGCGAATAAAAAGACCCGGTGTACTCGCATCCATACAAACGCTCGATAACCTGCAAACTTACTGAATTGGCGTCCCCGCCACATGCAAATAGATCGGCGCGAGCGTCGCCGCATCATCCACTTGATTTTCCTGCCAACGATTCCAAGCCAACTCTGCCAATACAGCCGGTCGCTTCATACAATTTGCAGGCGACGCCAACTGCACTTTTTTCTTCTTCGAAAATTTCTTTCGTTCCTCGGATGTTAATTCACCCGCCACCACGGCTGGACCTTCGACCTCAACCAACAATTCATCTACCGTCCCGCTTCGCACTGGACCTTCAGCCTGCCAGCCCGACTTTTCATATTTATACACACTGAAAGCGACTCGCGTCCGCCCGGCTTGCAGGATCGCATACAGCGGATGTTTCGAAGGCGCCTGCGCCGCCGCAATCACATCCAGTGTGGGAATGCCCATCACTGGCAGATTACGCGCCAATGCAATCCCCTTCACCAGCGACAGACCAACTCGCAGACTGGTAAACGACCCCGGACCAACTGCCACACCCAACGCGTTGACTTGACTCATAGTCACACCGCAACGCTTCAACAGTCCGGAAAGAGCCGGAGAAAGTTCAGTAGTGTGATGCTGGCGAGATGTCCATACCATCTCGCCCAGCACCTGTTCCCCATCATATAAAGCCAAACCAACCTGCGCAGTGGATGTATCAACAGCCAACAGCATTACACGCCTCCAAACATGGACTGGCGGATGCCGTCCAACAATTCATCGTAGCGCTTGCCGTGCGCATGAAAATTCATCTGACGATGTTCCTCAGCCATGTGTTCGAGCTGAATCCACAAATGCTCCCCTGGAATTAAATTCCCAAGCCGTTTGGGCCATTCGATGATGAGCGCACCATCAGCGAGCATCGAGTCGAGGTCGAGCTCCTCAGCTTCCGGCACGGAGTCGAGGCGATACGCATCCAAATGATAAAGATGTCCGCCATCGGCGCGGCGATACATATTGACGAGAATGAACGTTGGGCTTGAAACGGTATCGAGCGAACCCCACCCTTGCGCGAGACCCTGTGTGAATGTGGTCTTGCCGGCCCCCAAATTCCCCTCCAAACAAATAATATCGCCAGCCTTGAGCAAACCACCGAGCCGCACACCAATGCGACGAGTTTGCTCCGGGCTTCGGCTGAAGAATTCCAGCATGTGGGCATCCAGGATGGGCATAGCCCTTGAATTATACCCCGTGGACAACGATGCCGCACCTTGCGGATGCGGCATCGTTCAAGTTCATTTATTTTCTTTGGAACGTCCCGGCAGGATCTTGTTGATCTCTTGAGAAATTCTTCCCGGAATCTTGTCGATATCCTTGGGGAGGAGCCGCTCGATCAGCCGTCCACGCCAGTTTTGCAGAATGGCTTCCATATATAGCTTCTCCAAGGCCTTGACCTGTCCCTCGATGGAATATTTCTCACTCAACGCGGCTGAATGTCTTCCAAAACGCGTCAGTTTTTCGCGGTCGGTCAACAACGCGGAAATGGTGTCGGCATAGGTTTCAAGATTGAGCGGAACCATGTAACCGTTTTGGTCGTTTTCGATCATGCCTTCGAACGCTTCATCCTTGACGGCAACGATCGGTAATCCCGAAGCGATGGCTTCAATGACAGAGATGGGATGCACCTCCGTCGTGGAGGCGGAGAGGAATAAATCGGCGTCATGCAAAACATCCGGCAATTCTGCGCGGGCAACCATGCCCAAAAAGTGAATCCGGTCTTTGACCTTCGTCCCCAATGCCTGCGATTCGATGCTTTTGCGCGCACTGCCATCTCCGGCAAAGACGAGATGCACATCCGGGTTGCTCCCTGCAATGCGGACGAATGCATCCACGACGAAATCTAGGCGCTTCTCCGGGTCCATACGACCGACGGTCAGCAAGATCGGCGCATCAGGCTTGATGCCAAGCTTTCTGCGGATGCTGCCAGGGTTTTTCGCTGTTTGGAAACTGCTAAGGTCGATACCATTTGGAACCACGTGAATGTTCCGGCGGACTTTCTGTTCATGAAGCAGACGCTCAAACTTCGGCGAAGGGACCACGATCTGGTCACCAAGGTTGGTCGAAGCGGCGCTAAACCAGCGAGCAGCATATTTCATCACACTCGTCCCGCCAATGAATTTGACATAATGTGTGTAGTCTGTGATGGAGGTGTGATAAGTGTAGATCAACGGCAGGCGTTTGGTGGAGGCGGTCAGATAGGCCAACAACCCCACACTGAGCGGACTGTGTGCATGCAGCACATCAAAATGTCTGCGTGTCAACGACCATGTGGAACGCGGCGTTCCCAGCACAGCCACGTAAATGGGCGGGTTATTCAAATACTTCAATGAAGGCAAACGCATGACGTTGGACTGGTCATCTTTATAACCGGGAAAACGCGGCGCAAAAATAGTGACCTGATGTCCGCGCTTCTTCAATCCTTCTGAGATCAGTTGCAGCGAAATGGACACGCCGTTCACCTGGGGGGCATAGGTATCGGTGAAAAGTCCGATGCGCAGCGAACCAACGGGCATTTCCTGTTCTGTGTGTTGTGATTCCATGAATTCTCCTTGAATGCTTTCGATGACAATATAAACCCTAAAGGAGTTATACGCCTTTAGGGTCGGTAGGTTTCTCGCGTTCCTGTTGTGAAAGATTGGTCTTGAGGCGTTTCGCCAGCTCGCGGCGGGTGAGCATCACGCGATGCTGACAGCCTTTGCATTCCAGCCCAATATCCGCGCCGAGACGGACAACTGTCCACTCATAGGAGCCGCAGGGATGCGGCTTGCGCAAGCGCAGGTGGTCGTTCATTTGCAAGTCGGGGAGCATGGGAAGATTATACCGCCGCCGCAAACAGACTTACACACCCTGAGTCCGGGCTTATGTTCGATTACAAATCGAATCAAAAACGGGACTGCGCTCAGCCACAGTCCCGCTCTGATTTTATTCTCGTCATTCACCCATGATCTGATAGATCTGGATCAGATTTCCGCATGTATCGTCGAATACCGCCGCGGTGGTCATGCCCATGTTCGTCGGCTCCATCGTAAACTCCACGCCAAGGCTTTTCATCCGTTCATACTCGCCTTGAATATCGTTGACCTCGAATGCTGTGAACGGAATCCCATCCTTTACGAGCGATTCCTTGAGCGCTTTCATGGCAGGATAACCGGCATTCGGTTCGAGGAGCAACTCGGTGCCATTGGGGTCCTCCGGCGAGACGACTGTGATCCAGCGCGCGCCTTCTCCCAATGGAATATCCCGCTTGGGCAGAAAACCCATCACCTCCGTGTAAAATTTTAGCGCCTTGTCGTAATCATCAATCGAAACGCTGGCAAGTTTGATCTTCATTTGCCACTTCCTTTCGTTAAGAGTTGTGTGGCCTTACTGCAACCCAACTGACGGAATTCACTGGGGCTGAGCCCATACTGCTGCTTGAACGCTTTGCTAAACGCCGCGTGAGACTCGTACCCGGCGGCGCGTGCCACCTCTGTGATATCCACCGCGCCCATGCGGAGTTTGCGTCCTGCACGTTCCAACCGCAGACGCCGAACATAACCAACTGCGCTCTCGCCCACCTGCGCCGTAAAAACGCGATGGAAGTGTGGCACTGAGAAGCCAGCCACCTGCGCCAACACCTCCCGATTCAACGGTTCGTGGATGTGCTCGCGGATGTACAACATCACATCTTCGATGGTTTCGGCGTGTTCCTCAATCAGTTGCAGGTCGGTCACCATGGGCAAAATATAGTATATCAAAACCCAAGTGCGCTATTCCGAATGTATCATTTTAGGGTCAATAATGGATGATATTTTCACCACAGTCCCGTTTTAGCGAATTCGTAAAGCATCAGCAGATCGTAGAGGGAAATGTCATCGCGCCTCATTTGATGAGGATATCTCCTTGGGAAATATTTCCCACCTGCCATGCGAAAACTTTCCTTGAAGGAAATGCCATTCCGAACATAATAAAAGATGTAAGGGCACAATGAGAACGAAACGGAGGCTGATATGAACAAGGATTTCACGGTCAAATTCTGGGGAGTGCGCGGAAGTTACCCTACACCGGGCGCGAGCACCGTCAAATATGGCGGCAACACGGCTTGCGTGGAAGTCAATGCAGGCGGACGGACGATCATCCTCGACGCGGGCACGGGCATCATTCCGCTTGGGCGTGAACTGGTCAAGCGAAATGATCTCAACCTGTTGATCCTGTTCAGTCACTTGCATCACGACCACACGCAGGGATTCCCTTTCTTCGTCCCGGCTTATATCCCAAAAGCCAGATTACACATCTATGGTCCGGGTGGCACAGCAGAGACGGTGAAACATGTGCTTGAACACAACCAATCTTCGGATACGTTTCCGATCAGTCTGCGCGACATGGCAGCGAATAAGGAAATTCAATCATTGCGCGAGTCGCAGATCATACTCTGGGATGAGGATGGAATCCAGGTAGTTGAAGCCGCTCCAAATCCGAGTCCTGAAGCGGTGGTCATCCGCATCCACAAATCGTATGCTCATCCCGGCGGCGTGTATCACTATCGCATCACCTATCAGGGCAAATCCATTGTGTATGCCACTGATACTGAAGGGTATGTGGGGATGGATCGCAAACTCGTCAACTTTGCGCGTGATGCTGACGTGCTCATCCACGACGCACAATATTCGGATGAGCATTATTATGGAAGCCTCGCGGGATTTCCTTCCACGCAGGGATATGGTCACTCAACAGCAACCATGGCTGGAGAAGTAGCCGCATCCGCCGAGGCGGGACAGTTGATCCTATTCCATCACGACCCATCCTACGCTGACGATTGGGTGGCGGCGCAAGAGCGTTCGGCAAAGAGAGTGTTCTCCGATGCGTCTGCCGCATATGAAGGGATGAGCCTTAGCCTGCCCCTTCCTCCCTCTCCAATAAGAAACGCGCATAAGGATGTACAATATGCTTCACATGACTGAGATCAGGAAAGATGATACCCGCAACCTGCTTTCGGATATCAAGTTGTTCGAAGGACTGACGCCCGCGCAGTTGGATTGGGTGGCGCATCGCGCGCATCGGCGTGTATTCCCAAACGGGAAGAATGTGATGCTCATCGAGCAACCCGGCGAAGCGGTGTACATCATCCTGCACGGGACGGTAAAGGTTTACACCGAGCAAGGTGGCCGTGACGCGATCCTGTCCATTTTGGGCAGCGGTGACATCATCGGCGAGATGAGTTTGATCGACAGTGTCGGTCGCTCTGCCAGTGTGGTCACGCTCGAAGATTCGCTCATGTTGTGGATGGATAAGACCACCTTCTACTACCTGCTGGATAACTTTCCACCCATTGCGCGAAATTTGGTAAAGATCCTTTCGGCGCGCGTGCGACTTTCCGACCAAATGATCCAATCCCTCGCCACGCTCGATGTCAACGGACGAGTGGCGCGTCAACTGCTGGCGTTTGCAGAACGATATGGTCAGGAAGCAAATGGCGGGATCAAGATCCGCATCGCACTCACCCAAAGCGACATTGCCGATCTCGTCGGTGCTTCGCGCAAACGCGTCAACCAGGCGATGGTCTTCTTCAAGGAGCAAGGTCTCGCCACAACGGATGTGGATGGTCGCCTGATCCTTCAAGATAAAGATGGGTTGGCAAAGTTTTGCAGTTCACCTACCCCCTAAAAATACAGTATGTTTCTATGAAGACTACTCTCACGAAGTAAAGATCAGTATTGCACACGCCTAGTTTGACATCACCCAAAGTGACTTAATAAGTCATTTTACAGATCGGGGCATGTTTTTATGCAATTAACTTCAATCTATTTCTTTCTCTTCGCATTCATTGTGATTGTTCTGTTTTATTTCACACCTTCCCGTCAGCGGTGGCTGGTCTTGTTGGCTGCCAGTGTCTATTATTACTTATCCTGGAGTCCTGAGTATTTTCTTTTTATTGGTGTCTCCGTGGGTATGAATTTTTATCTCGGGAAAAGAATCTCTTCGGAAAGCGACAAGAAACAACGCAAAAAACTCCTGCTTGGAGGCGTTTGGATAAATCTATTATCGCTCTTTGTTTTCAAGTATTCAGGCTTCCTACTTGGACAATTACAGCTGGTATTTTTGGGGAATTCATCTGAGATATTACTTTTAAATTCAAGTATTAAGCCCCCCATTGGAATATCCTTTTATACGCTCCAAATGATCGCATATCTTTTGGATACTTACAGCAATATCCAAAAAAGCGAGAACCACGCAGGACATTTTGCACTTTTCGCAACATTCTTTCCATTGCAAATTTCCGGTCCAATCGAGCGGGCGAAAAATTTACTTCCTCAGTTCAACAGAGTTTCTGAATTCGATCCCATCGATGCACGGGAAGGATTAAAACGGATTGGTTGGGGCGTCTTCAAAAAACTTGTTATTGCTAATCGCCTGGCAATTTATGTTAATGAAGTTTTTAATAACCCTGCCAATTATCACGGTTTCCCGGCAATAATTGCTGTAATATTTTTTGCGTTTCAGTTGTACTGTGACTTCTCAGGATATACAGATATAGTATTAGGAATAGCCAGAATTCTTGGGTACCGGCTTACAGAGAACTTCAAGAATCCATATTTTTCGAGCTCGGTTCAAAAATTCTGGAATACCTGGCACATTTCTCTATCCACATGGCTCCGCGACTATATTTTCTTTCCTTTACGTAGAACATTGATGCGCACAAAAAACCTGCCTCCATGGTTGATGATGGTTACCCCACCTCTTATTACCATGTTCATCAGTGGGTTATGGCACGGCGAAGGATGGAATTACCTTTTCTGGGGGCTACTTCATGGTATTTATTTAATTGCAGAAAACCTTTTTCGTCCTATTATTGATTCACTAGTCGAAAAAAAGAAATTGGGGCTAATTTCATGGTTTTATCGATTTTCCAGCACATTATTCACGTTTTTCCTAGTCTGCATCGGGTGGGTCTTCTTCCGCGCAAACAGCATTGCAGATGCTTTTCTTATGTTGGAAAATATGAAAGATTTAAATTGGACAAGTTACCAACTTTCAATTTCCAATGGAGGGGTACATGCGCTCTTAGAACCATTTATTTTCGATGGAGGATTGAACATGGAGAATTTTTTGCTTTCAATCTTCCTGATCGTATTTTTACCGGTGGCAGAGCTGGCGTATGAAAGATTTGGCATTGGCAACAGGTTTAATGCTTTCGCTTTACCGATACGATGGTTATTTTATTGTGCCGCAATTTTTGCAATCATAATGTTTTCTGCCGACAGCAGCACACAAAATTTCATATACTTCAATTTTTAGGTATCCCATGTCCAAATTTCTATTAAGATTTTTCGTCTTCATCATCATTTTAAAAACTTTCGACATTCTGCTTTCCTCTTTTTTTACCTGGTCACTCCAGGCGATTCGATATTTAGATGATGACTACGGAAGTATTAATAGAATGTATAACGGAGGAATTAATGCTGATATCATCATCCTTGGAAGTTCCCGCACATATCTGCATATCAACCCTGAGGTCGTACAAACGAAAACAGGCTTAACCACTTGGAATCTCGCCATGGATGGAACTAATTTTGATCAGCACAAGTTCACACTTGAAGAATATTTGTTACATAATCGCACTCCAAAGATCGTGATCTTCGAGGCTGATCTAACCACATTAGATAAGGACTCGTTGAGATTTAAAAAGGAATTTTTCCTGCCTTACATCAATTACTCAAACCACACTCTTGAGCTTTTTACCCAAAGCTGGGAGGATAAACTATATTACACATTCTTTTCAAGCGCTCCTTACAAACAACAAATTCCTACCGTGCTTTTTAATTACAAGATCGTCTTGGATGGCATCAGGAATGGCGGTTATACATTTGAGACACTCACACTCAATACTTTGTTCAAAAAAGATGACGGTGACTTTGTATATATAAACGGGGCAGCATTACGCAAAGGTCAAATTTCCGAAGAACTACCCCGATCACTACCAATCTCATCACCCATTAATACTGTAATTTTTTCTGGCAAATACAGGCTTCAAGAATTCGAAGAGTTAGCAAATCTTGCTGAAAGAGACAATTTTTTATTGGTTTTGGTAACCCCAATATGGTTAAATGGATCAATTGAGGAATCACAAAAACAATCCATCGTCGATCTATATCAAAATATCGCCTCAAACTATGAGAATACCTACTTTCTTGATTACAGTTATGATGAGTTGCTATCAAACGACCTATCATTTTGGTTGAATATAGGTCACCTGAACTTTGATGGAGCTAATGTTTTCAGTGACAAGTTATCAAAAGATATTCTGGATATCTTATCAGCAGACCAATGATAGGTTCAATTGTTTAAAAGCCGTGGAGCCATTAACTCCGCGGCTTTTTTTATCCAACAGACTACCCAACTACCAAGCTCCCCGACTATAATCACCCCATGACTGATTACAAATTCTTCCATCCCATCGAAATCCGCTACGGAGACCTGGATCCACAGGGGCATGTCAATAATGCCAAATACCTGACGTATTTCGAGCAGGCGCGCGTCTATCATTTCATGAAAATGGGATTGTTCAGCAAAGACCAGTCTTTTATGGAGATCGGTGTCATCGTCGCGGATATCCATATCACCTATCATGCGCCCACCCACTACGGCGACACGATCAAAGTCGGCTCGAAGATCGCCAAGATCGGTAACAAATCCATGACAGTAGAGCAATGCGTGATGAACGCTGAAACAGGCAAGGTGATGGCCAGCGGCGAGGTGATCCTGGTCACATTTGATTATGCAGGCATGCAAACCATCCCCGTGCCGGAGAATTGGAAGAAAACGATTAGTGAATTCGAAGGATTGTAAATACAGGGGACACAAAATATGAACATTAAATTCAGCGGTTCACTTACAAAAGAAGAGTTTCAAGCTGCCAACAAACTATTACGCCGTCCCCCTTTTGGGTTCCACATTGACGGCTGGATCATTCTCGTTTTTATTGGCGTTGCGATAATGATTTGGGGGTTCAAAACTTTATTTATGGAATTAAATATTAATTCCGGAACTCTTATTACCGCAGTTGGTTTGGTTCTTATTATGTACGGATTCAAGATTCGTACAGATATTAAAAAAGCTTGGAACGAAACCATAAAAAGTAATCTGAAATTTGAAGGGATAGCTACTGAAGAATTTATAGAACTACGAAGCATAGATAGTGAAGCAAAAATTTTATGGGCGGCATTTTCCGCCTACGCAGCAAACAAACAAGTTGTTGTATTAATACAAAACAACATAGGACAGGTTTTTCCAAGATCGCTATTCAACAGCGAGGATGATTGGAACAACTTCATTGAAATTGTTTCCCAAAAAGTTACACCCTTCCACAAAAGCAAAACAAAGAAATCCGGTTTACGCACAGCAATCTTCATAGCCATCATTATTCTCATTAACATTTTGATCGTAATTTCAGGATTAAGAAATGGAGCAAGATAATGCCCCTCCCAAAAATTGACGAAAAATATTTCACAGACTTTCTCGTCGAACTGCTCAACATCCCTTCGCCGACCGGGTTCTCCGGCGCGGCGATTGACTTCGTTGAAAAAGAACTGTCCAAGTACAAGCAATTGAAATTAAGCCGCACCCGCAAAGGCGCTTTGGTCGCAAAATGGGAAGTGAAGTCTGACCTGCCGCCCGTTGCGTTGACAGCCCATGTCGATACGCTTGGCGCAGTCGTCAAAGAGATAAAGGGCAATGGGCGTTTGCGCCTTAGCCGTATCGGTGGGATTCAATGGCCGACGATTGAAACCGAAGGCGTGTGGGTCTTCACGTCGAAAGGCGAAAAGATCCGCGGCTCAGTATTGATCGATGTCGCCTCGGGTCACATTCACAGCGGACCTGACCTTCCACGCGACGACAAACATCTTGAAGTGCGCCTCGATGCGCGGACAACTTCTGAGAAGGAAACGCGCGCGTTGGGAATCAACATCGGTGATTGTGTCGCGTTCGATACTCGCACCGAAGTAACAGATGGCTTCATCCGTTCGCGCTTCCTCGATGACAAGGCATGTGTGGCAAATCTCGTCGCGGCGATCCGCTCGATGGTGGAGTCAGGTCAAAGTCCGGCGCGAAGCGTGTACTTCCACATCTCCAATTATGAAGAAGTCGGCCATGGCGCGGCGACAGGTATCCCTGATGAAGTCGCGGAGTTGGTCACCGTGGATATGGCAGTCGTCGGTCCCGGTCAGGAGTCGGATGAATTCCATGCGACGTTGTGCATCAAAGATAGCGGCGGACCGTATCACGAAGGTTTGAATCAAAAATTGCGTGCCATTGCCGAGAAGCATGGCATTCCATATGTAACCGATGTGTATCCGTTTTATGGTTCGGATGGTGAGGCATTTTGGCGCGCAGGTGGCGATGTGGCGATGTCGTTGATCGGCCCCGGTATCGACGCGTCGCATAATTACGAGCGCGCTCACATAGATGGTTTGAATGCGACAACAAACTGGATCATGGCGTATTTGTTGGAGAAGTAAAGAGTCGCGGACTCGCATCATCTGATGGAACGATATAATTAGGATTTGATATGCCACTCGATACTATTGAAGCCAAGATCGGCTCGCTCGCACCAGACTTCAAACTGCTCGCCACCAACGGGCAAGAAATTTCGCTGACGGATTTTCGCGGCAAGAAGAACGTGGTCATGTTCTTCATCCGCGAGACGACATGTCCGCAGTGCCGCACGCATGTGGCGCACCTCGGTCAACTGTATAACCAGTTCCGCGACGCCGGGACGGAAGTCATCGTCATCCTCGGCGAAGGCATGGAAAAAGCAAAGCAATACGCAGATGGGATCAATTTGCCGTTTCCCATTTTGTGTGACCCGGATCGTGCCATCTATCATTTGTATGAGTTGGAAAAATATTTCCTGCTCTTTCAGCGTACAGCCTCGCTTGTCGTGGATACGCATGGCATCGTCCGTTATTTGAAGCGCACCACCGTCCCGAATGTCTGGTTGCAGGAAAGCCGCGAACTGCTTGGCTTCATCCTCAGCTTGGAGCATGGTCAGCCAGTGGTCTAAAGTCAAAGCCTCGCATGTGCGGGGCTTTTGTTTTAACCCTGCCCCTACTGTCAGCTTAGATTTATACTTGCGACATGAAACTAGATGCCGCCCTCCCCATTGTTCATCTGAAAGATATTCCTGCCATTGCAAAAGCCGCCGAAGAAGCCGGCTTTGCTGCCTTGTGGACTCAAGAGACGCAACATGACCCATTCCTGCCATGTACACTCATCGCAGAGCATACATCCAACCTGGAAATGGGTACGGCCATCGCCGTGTCGTTTGCGCGCTCGCCTGCCAACCTGGCTTACACCGCATGGGACTTGGCGGCTCAATCTGGCGGACGATTCATTTTGGGCTTGGGCACACAGGTCAAGGCGCATATCGAGCGGCGCTTCGGCATGACCTGGCCCGAGTCGGTGACGGGAAAACTGCGCGAGCAGATTCAAGTCATCCGCGCCTTGTGGGATGCGTGGCAAAACGGCACGAAGTTGAACTTCCGCGGCGAACATTACAAGATCACGTTGATGTCGCCATTTTTTAATCCCGGCGCAATTGAGAATCCGAACATCCCAATTTATATTGCCGGGGTCAATACCGGACTCGCAAGATTGGCTGGCGAACTGTGCGAGGGATTCCATGCGCATCCGTTCAATAGTCCACGCTATATGAATGAAGTCCTTTTACCAGCAATGGAAGAAGGCTTACAAAAAAGCGGACGCAAACGCGGCGACCTGACCGTTTCGATGACGCCCTTCATCGCCACATCACCAGAAGAGGAGGGATTTGCACGCATGCAAATTGCCTTTTACGCTTCGACGCCTTCTTATAAGTCTGTGATGGATTTGCATGGCTGGGGCGATGTTGTCGAAAAACTCTCCGGCTTCGCCTCCAAAGGCGAGTGGGCCGAGATGCCCATGCTCATCACCGATGAGATGTTGAATGAATTCTGTCTGCTGACCACACAGGAAAATCTCGCCGTGGATTTGATGAAACGCTTCGGCGGCATCGCGGACAGGATCACGCTCTACACCCCCTTTGTCCCTGGCGAGAAGGATGAGTGGTGGAAGAATTTGACAAAGGCGTTTAATTCATAAATTGTAGGTCCGGCTTCTAGCCGGACATTTTTTGTAATTTAATACATGGCAGGTTACAAACCCGCCCAACTTTAGCAGCTGAAAAGAGATCAACTCATGAACTTCAACGATTACCAACAAAAATCACGCATCACCGCACAATACCCCGCCATCGGACATCCTGTCATCTACCCGGCGCTTGGACTGGTC
This sequence comes from Anaerolineales bacterium, assembly GCA_023382575.1. Taxonomy (GTDB): domain Bacteria; phylum Chloroflexota; class Anaerolineae; order Anaerolineales; family Villigracilaceae; genus Villigracilis. The sequence continues at coordinate 363 of JAHDWC010000118.1, read as the reverse complement.
AACGAGGCGGGAGAAGTTGCCGGGAAGATCAAGAAAATTTTCAGAGATAAGTCCGGGGTCATCGGCGAAGCGGAGCGGGATGCCCTCAAAGCCGAACTCGGAGACGTACTCTGGTACATCGCCCAAGTCGCCACCGAACTCAACCTTCCGCTCGACGAGATCGCCGAAGCCAACTTAACTAAACTTTTGGATAGGCAGGCGCGCGGTAAGATACAAGGGGATGGAGACAACCGATAAATCAAAGGAATCCGCCCAATTTCCCCGCTTTTTGGCGAAATTGGGCGGAAATCATACCCTTTCCGTAAGAAAATTCTAACCTTTTTCCTACGCATACTTCCCCTGCATTTGGTAGAATCCTTTTCA
>JAHDWC010000117.1 GCA_023382575.1 Anaerolineales bacterium | reverse complement strand
CGTCGCTGAGGGCGGAGACCATCACCACTGGGATGTGATTCAAATCCGGCGAGGATTTGATCAACTTGCAGATGGCGATCCCGTTAATTTCCGCCATCATAATATCCAATAGAATGATATCTGGCTTGAAGGTTTCAACTGCCTTGATGGCGTTCTTGCTTTCGCTGACCGAGAAGGGTTCGTGGCCTTTGGACCGGACAATACTCTCCAGCAATTTGATTGTCTCGTGATCATCGTCCACAATTAATATCTTAGCCATAAGAGGTCTCCGTTTTGCGGGTATCGATAATTCCTGCGGAATTGTAAATGGTGTATATGTTTTTCGGAAGTCCCTTGCAAACTTTAGTTATCCTCCTCGAGAAGGGATTCCACCTTCATAACAAGGTCATCCAGGTTGAATGGCTTCGAAAGGTAATCGTTCGCGCCAAAAGTGGTTGCTTTGCTGTTGCTGTTATCCAATGCGGTGATGATGAGGATCGGCGTCCGCGCGAACTTGGGGTCGGCACGCAACATGCGACAGAGCGTGAACCCGTCTGGATGAGGCATCATGATGTCCAGGATGAACAGGTCTGGGTGGGTCGAGTTTGCGACCTGAATCGCTTTGGAACTTTGGTTGATGGCAACTACATGGTAACCGACTGCCGTCAGGTAACGGCTTAAAAGCGTCGTGACCTTTTCGTCGTCGTCCACGATCATGATTCTATACATGAAGCGTTCCTGATGTTTTGCAGGATAACCATTTTCTGATGATGCACAATTATACCCTTTGAAATGAGAATTTTTGAAGGATAAAAGAGCTTTCTGATGGGATTGCAACTGTCGCTTTGTGTTGAGGCGTGACCTGACATGATTGTAGAGACATTCACTTGGGGCTACTCTTGATTTTCTTTGCAGATGGTTGTATAGTCGGTGTAAATCGGATATAAACAGTCTTATTTTAGCAGGAGGTTGTTATCAACAGGTTAAGTCCGATCCCGGTCTTTGAAGACCAGAAGTTTCTGCATTTGCTAGAGGCTGCTCCAGACGCCATGGTGATATTGGATATGCGGGGAAATATTGTTCTGGTAAATTCACAGTTGGAGAGACTTTTTGAGCGGTCGCGCGCCGATGTTCTTGGGCAGTCGGTGGAAATTTTGATGCCTGAGCGTTTTCGGGGCGCGCATCAAAATCACCGCAGCGGATATTTCTCGGATATGCGTGTGCGACCAATGGGGAGCGGGTTGGAACTTTCTGGTATGCGTCGGGATGGAAGTGAGTTCCCGGTTGAGATCAGTCTCAGCCCGTTGGTGACCGAGGCGGGGACATTTGCCATCGCCGCAATTCGGGATATCACAGAGCGCAAACGCGCGGAGAGAAAGTTCCGCGACCTGTTAGAGTCCGCGCCAGATGCGATGGTGGTTGTAGATAGCGATGGCGTGATCGAATTGGTCAACTCGCAATTCGAGCGAATGTTTGGCTATGACCGCTCTGAAGCGATTAGGCAACCGATTGAGTTGTTTGTGCCAAAGCGTTTCCGTAAGAAGCATGTTGGTCATCGCAAAGGCTATACCGTGGAGCATCCGATACGCCCGATGGGGATTGGATTGGAATTGTTTGGCGTGCGAAAAAATGGAAGCGAGTTTCCGGTTGAGATTAGTCTCAGTCCGCTTCAAACCGAGGATGGATTGCTGATCAGCGCTGCGATACGCGATGTGACCCGTCGTAAGCTGTACGAAGCGGATATCCAAAAGCTCAACGAAGATTTGAATCAACATGCGGCGCAATTGGAAGCGGCGAATAAGGAATTAGAATCCTTCAGCTATTCGGTCTCTCATGATCTACGTGCGCCATTACGAAGCATTGACGGGTTTAGTCATGCCCTGTTGGAAGATTATGGAGACCTATTGCCCGAGGAAGGCAAAGGGTATTTGGAACGCGTCCGCTCGGCTGCCCAACGCATGGCAAACTTGATCGATGACTTGCTCAACCTTGCCCGTGTGACGCGGACTCAATTGCAGATTCGATTTATCAATTTGAGCGACATTGCAGAAGAAGTTGTCAGATCGTTGCAGGAGGCGCAGCCCGAACGCCAGGTTAAGGTCAGCATCACACCGGATCTGATGGTGGATGGCGACCCGCATCTTTTGCGGATTGCTTTGGATAATCTATTGAACAATGCCTGGAAGTTCACTTCCAAATCTGACACGGCTGTGATCGAATTTGGACAGTTGAGTCGGGTGAAGAAAGTACGCACGTTTTACGTCCGCGATAATGGAGTTGGTTTCGATATGGCGTATGTAAACAAACTGTTTGGGGTCTTTCAACGCCTGCATTCAGTGAGCGACTATCCTGGGACAGGGGTTGGGCTGGCGACAGTTCAGCGCATCATCCGCATCCACGGCGGACGGATTTGGGCGGAAAGCAAGGTGGGTGTTGGCACGACGTTTTACTTTACCTTATCTGGAGAGTCGAATGGAGAACAAAATGATTCTGCTGGTAGAAGATAACCCCGACGACGAAGCGCTGACCTTGCGGGCGCTCAAGAAAAATAATATTGGCAACGAATTGGTGATCGTTCGTGATGGCGCAGAGGCACTTGATTTTCTCTTTGGCACTGGCGCCTTTGCCGGACGCGACCCAAGCCAACTCCCTCAGGTCGTGTTGCTGGATCTGAAACTCCCGAAGATCGATGGTTTGGAAGTCTTGCGTCGTGTGCGTGAGAATCCCATCACACAGCTTTTACCCGTGGTTATCCTGACTTCCTCCAAAGAAGAACAGGACATGATCACAAGCTATAAGCTGGGCGCAAATTCCTACGTCCGCAAGCCAGTGGACTTCAATCAGTTTGTGACGGCAGTGCGTCAACTCGGCTTGTACTGGCTCGTCTTGAATGAGGCGCCCCCAAGGTGACTGGGGAGATTGCCATGCACATCCGCATCCTGCTTGTGGAAGATTCGCCTGACGACGCCGACTTGGTCATCCGTGAGATTCGGCGGAATGGATATAACGTGTTTTTTGAGCAGATCCAATCGGCTGGCGAAATGAAAAAAGCACTTGCCGAAAAAGAGTGGGATGCGATCATTTGCGATTACAGCCTGCCGCAGTTTGATGCCATACAGGCACTTGCCGTCCTTCATGAAAGCAGACTTGATCTACCCTTCATTATCGTCTCAGGGACGATTTCGGAGGAAAATGCTGTCACAGCGTTGAAGGCGGGGGCGCACGATTTTTTGATCAAAGGAAAATATGCCCGGCTGGGACCTGCCATCGTCCGCGAGATGCGCGACGCCGAGATCCGACGCGGCCGCAAACAGGCAGAAGCAGAATTAAAGCAACGAAATGCCGAACTGGAGCGCCTCTATCGTGCCTCAGAGGGTCTCTTCTCTGGCGGCTTGGTAGACCTCCCCAGCCTTGCCCGAACCATCGTCAACACTGTCTTGCAGGAGTTTCAACAATCCAATTGCAGCTTGCTCTTGGTGAACAATGAAACCCGCGAGTTGGAACGGATTGCGGTGGAAGGTCCCTACTCGGAAGAAGTCTCAAAATCCAATTTAAGTTTGGATGGACCGGGGCTCATCGCCAAAGCCATTCGTGGGGGAAGTGTCATCAACATTGCTGAAGTTTCCACGGAAGTCGATTATGTGCCCAATTGGGAGGATGCCCACTCGGAGCTAGTCATTCCACTCAAAGTGGGTGGAGATGTCATCGGTGCGCTGGATGTGCAAAGCCCTGAACAGGGAGCCTTTCACGAAGACGATGAGCGGCTGATGACAATCTTCGCAGATCGTGCTGCGATGGCGCTGGAACGTACTCGCTTGTACGAGCAGACCATCCGCCAATTGGAGCGGCTGGCTGCATTGCGCGTCATTGACCTTGCCATCAGCAACAGCTTTGACCTGCGGCTGACTCTCAGCACCGTGCTGGACCAAGTGGTGGAGCAACTGCGTGTTAATGCAGCATCAATCTTGTTGTTCAAACCAGAAACTGGCAGACTGGAATTTGCTCTGGGGCGAGGATTCCGCACTCGGGGGATCGAAGCGTCGAGTTTGAGACCGGGGGAAGGTTATGCGGGCGCTGTCGCTTTGGAGCGACGCATCGTCCAAATCCCGAACATTATCGATGTCATCGAGCAGTTTACACGCCGACAACTTTTGGAAGGTGAAAATTTCATCAGTTATTTCGGAGTCCCGCTGATCACCAAGGGCGAGTTGAAAGGTGTGCTGGAAATTTTCCACCGTTCATCATTGAAAACAGATATGGAATGGCTGAATTTTTTGGATTCGCTTGGCTGGCAAACCGCCATTGCTGTGGACAATGCCATGCTGTTCGAGAAGATTCAACGTTCTAATTTTGAGTTGGGACTTGCCTATGACGCGACCATTGAGGGGTGGTCTCATGCGATGGATTTACGCGACAAGGAAACCGAGGGACATACCCGGCGCGTCACCGAGATGACTCTCAAATTCGCACGTGTGATGGGTGTGCCCGAGTCTGAGATTACGCATGTCCGCCGCGGCGCCTTGCTGCATGATATTGGCAAAATGGGTGTGCCCGATAGCATCCTGCTCAAGCCGGATAAACTGACAGATGAAGAATGGCAGGTCATGCGCCGACATCCGCAATATGCGTATGACATGCTGGCTTCCATTACCTATCTGCGCCCTGCTTTGGATATCCCATATTGTCATCATGAAAAATGGGATGGGACCGGCTATCCGCGCGGATTGGCTGGCACACAAATCCCGTTAACGGCGCGCCTCTTTGCCGTGGTGGATGTGTGGGATGCCATCACCAGCGACCGTCCCTACCGCAAAAAATGGTCACGACAGCAGGCATTGGACTACATCCGCGAACAGAGCGGCAAACACTTCGACCCGGAAGTGGTCGGGATATTTCTGCGCGAGATCGTGGACTGGCATTGAAAGATTTTTAAGAAACGGACTCCCAAACACCGAGCAGGGATTCGCGTTCGGTCAACTCTGTGCAGGCTTCATCGAGTTGTGTGTAATCGGTTTTCCACTGGGAGCGAAAAGCTTCATACGCCCCTTTGCTGACCCAGCGGTCGATGGTCAGATAACGGCTGGAGTCGTTTTCATCATGCAGGAGTTCCGTTCCGAGGTAGTTGGGACTCTTTTTGAAAAGCTCCGCCCACGTCCCATTTGATGCGTATGCGGATTCAAATTCCGCACGTGTATCGGCTTTCACTTGAAATTCCCATAAAATAATGTACATAATAAGTCTCCGAGATAAAGAAGATACCAGACTGCGGAAGTTGGAAATCGTATCAGCAAAAGACTTCCATTTTTTCAACCCATGAGAAATAGTACTCATGGGTCTTTTTTTATCCCCAAATCTTTGTGTAGACCTATTGAAATTTCTCCCAAAAATCTTATACTAATATATGTACACTTAACTTTATTTTAATCGTCAACCTCATAGCCTTTCCACATAATCTGTTGATCTGTTTTGTAGAAAAGGAGAATTTTATGGATATGGATATGGAATCAGCGGAAAGACGTCGGCAGCAACGCAGACGTTTTACCTATTACATGCAGGTGTTGGATGCCAATACCCTGAATTTGGTCGGACACTTGGCGGATATCAGCCTGATCGGCATCCGTGTGGATAGTGAGAAACCCCTGCCGGTCAATACAAACTTCAAGCTGCGCATCGATCTGACCTCGGACCTCTCCAACAAAACCTATATGATCCTGAACGGCCGCAGCAAGTGGTGCGAGATGGATAAGTTCTCGCCGAATTCATACAACATCGGCTTTGAGGTCAATACCCAGTCACGAGAGGATACGGTCATCTTCCAACGTATGTTCGAGCAATATGGCGTGGAGATGCGTCATTGACGGTTGGTTAAGATGAAGGTGAATCAACAGGGACAGCCACATGGGCTGTCCCTGTTCGTTATTGCACTTCGAAAATATCATATCCCTTAAAGATGCGCTGTAGCATCTCTGAAACGGATTGATAGACCTTGTCACTGATGTCAAAGTCCACCTGGATTTCGCGGAAGTTTGTATTTCCAAATTTTGCCACCACTTTTTCTGAGAGGAGTACGTTTAAACCATAACGAGTCAGCGTTACGGCTTCCAATCCGCCATAGTTTCCATTGGATTGGTCGTTGATCTCGAAGTAATAACTGCTGTCTTCAAAACCGGGCTCTATGGGGCGGGAGAATGACAAAACGGATGGCTCATCGGGGTTGGTATCAGGGTCTGCGAACATGACATTGGCAGTGGCGGAGTTAGTGTAGGGATCGACAATTACAGCATTAAATCTCATGGGAATTCTCCTCTCAGATTTGTAAAAACTTTATCATGACGGGAATTATCCCGTCATCAACTCATCGACTGCATTTGCCAACTCGCGCAAATTACTAACCTTTAACACATTATTACATAATGGAGCATATTTTTTCATATCACTATCGCCGTTCCACATATAATCTGGTTCGGGGTTGAGCCAGATCGTGCGTGTGGCGCGGCGTGCCATCGTGGAGAAAATGTCGATGCGTGGATCGTTGTAATTGTTGCGCCCATCGCCAACGACGAGCAAAGTCGTCCCACTGTTGAGTGTATCCATGTATTCTTTTTGAAAATCATTCAGCGACCAGCCCAGGTCGGTGTTGTAGTGTCCGCTGGGCATGCGCCATAGCACAGACTGAATCGCCTCGTCTGCATTCGTCCCGGTGAAGTCTTCCGAGATGGATTCAAGGTGATCGATGAATGCAAACGCATGTGTCTTACGCACTTGTCCCTGCAACGCAAATAAAAAACTCAGCATCAACTCGGAACAGAATCTCATCGACGTGCTAATGTCACAAATCACCACGATCTTCGGCTTGCGGATTTTGTCTCGGTGGCGAATCTCCATCGGTACGCCGTGATATTTCAAATTCGCGCGGATGGTCGCCTTCGGGTCCATTTGTCCGGTCTTCATCCGTTTTTGGCGCAGGGCGATTCTCGTCCGCAAGGCTGCGGCAAGACGCTTTACTTCGCGCTGTAAAATCTTCTTATCCGCATCAGACAATGCCTGAAACGGGCGGTTCATCAGGTTGTCAATGTTCTCCCCGCGTGGACGTTCGCTCATATTTTCGGCGATGCGTTCGCCCGCAAACTGCTGCATTTGTTGCTGCATGCCCTGCATGTTCTGCTGAATCATCTCGCGGATCTGCTCGACGCGCTCGCGGTTCATCCCCATCTGCTGAAGTTGCTCCATCAACTCTTTCATCGCCTGTTGCACTTCAGGGAAGGCCATTGCGCGCATCATGCGCTGCGCCATCCAGTTTTGATAATTAAGATTGTCTGCCTGATTCAATCCGACTAATTGCGCCAGCGCCTCCAACTCCGCACGGGACAGTGGCTCGCCATTCATCAGCCTTTCCATACGCTGACGGAGATTCTCTGCAAACTGCTTCAATGCCTCAGCCAGCATCTGAATCTCTTGCGGCGTCAGATCATCCGATGGGTCGCCGCCCATCTCCGGCGGAGTCCCTGAGCCGAAGAAAAGTGGGAAAAGTTTATCGAAGGTGGGCAGGTCTTTCACATCCTTGATAAGTGTGGCGCGCAGAGACAATCGAAACGATTCGCGATCTTGTATCCCCATTAAATCCACGGCCGAGAATGCCTCGGCAGACTCCGCAAGTGACACACGCACCCCGCTGGCGCGCAAGGCTGAGATCAATTGTAAGATGCGGGATTCCATGTTCTTACCTCTATTCAACCGCTAAGCACACCAAGACCGCGAAGAGAAACCACTGAGAACTTTGCGCTCTTCGCGGTTATTGGCTCTTAATTTCCAGAAAATCTTCCAAACTCATCCGCAGGTGGACGTTGCTTTGGTTGCTGTGGCGGACTCATCAACTGTCGCTTCGCTTTTTGCAAATCCGCTTCGTGTTTGAGCAAGACAGACAGTGTGTCTTCCAACACATCTTTATCCAATTGTGAAGCGTTCAACGCTACAAGCGCATTCGCCCAATCCAGCGTCTCGCTAATGGACGGCGACTTGCGCATGTCCGCTTTGCGAAGGCGTTGCACGAATTCGACGGCTTGTTGCGCGAGTTTGGGATTCAAATTTGGCACCTTCAAATGGACAACCGCCAATTCTTCCTGCAGAGTTGGATAATCCACGAACAGATACAAACAACGGCGCTTCAAAGCTTCGGAAAGTTCGCGCGTGTTGTTGGAAGTCAGCACCACAAACGGCTTGTGCTTTGCGGCGAGAGTTCCCAACTCAGGCACAGAGACTTGGAAGTCACTCAGGATCTCGAGCAGGAAGGCTTCAAATTCCGCATCGGCGCGGTCGATTTCATCGATCAACAACACAGTCGGTTGTTCGCTTAGGATCGCCTTCAACAGCGGACGTTGCAGCAGAAAACGCGTTGAGAAAAAGACATCTTCTTCTTTTGCGAGTTTGTCTGCTGCTTCGCTCAATGATTCAGCTTTACCGAGTGTGTCGTTCAATTTATCACGCAGCAATTGTGTGTAAAGCAATTGCTTGGAATATTCCCACTCATACAGCGCCTTCGACTCGTCCAAGCCTTCATAACATTGCAAGCGGATCAATTCTCGTCCCGTCGCGGCGGCGATGGCTTTGGCGAGCTCCGTCTTGCCTACGCCTGCTGGACCTTCCGCCAACAGTGGTTTGCCCAACTTCTGGGCGAGGAAGACGATGGTTGCGATCTCGTCTGAGGCGATGTAACTTTGCTTGTTCAATTCAGATTTCACAGTTTTCGTCGAGTCGAAGAGAGTTGTCATTTTTCACCTTTACTGAGTCAGACGAGTCACACCACGACCTTTTTACTGCTCACCGAACGTTGTCCACGTTCCCTAATCACTTCTTAATCCATCTCGGTTTGGTCAGTACTTCCGGTTTAAGAATATCATTCAACTCTTCTTTTGTAAGTAGACCTTTGGCTAGGACGATTTCCGTCACGCTTTTGCCCGTGGCATACGCTTCTTTCGCAACGGCGCTGGCGTTTTCGTACCCGATGAACGGATTCAACGCTGTGACGATTCCCACCGAGCGCGTCATGTGTTCCTCCAGCCGCTCGCGGTTGGCGGTAATGCCCTTCACGCATCGCTCTGCCAGGGTGGTGCATCCATTTCGTAGATAGATCAGACTATCGAACAAGCTGTGAGCGATGATCGGCTCAAAGGCGTTGAGTTGCAACTGACCGCCGTCTGCGGCGAAGGAGATGGTCACATCATTGCCGATGACGAGGAACGCGATCTGATTCACCACTTCCGGGATGACCGGGTTGACTTTTCCGGGCATGATGCTGGAGCCCGCTTGAACCGCGGGAAGGTTGATCTCGCCGAGTCCGGTTCGCGGTCCAGACGAAAGGAGGCGCAGGTCATTGCAGATTTTCGAAAGTTTGACTGCCACGCGCTTCAACACGCCGGAAAGTTGTACGAATGCGCCCACATCTTGAGTCGCTTCGACGAGATTCCCAGCCGTAATGTATTCGATGCCCGTGATCTCGCTGAGATGTTTGCGCGCCAATGCCGCATACTCGGGATGAGCATTGATGCCTGTGCCGATTGCCGTTGCGCCGAGATTCATTTCTTGAATGAGAAGCGCGCCTTCACGTAGACGCTGTTGATCTTCTTCAAGCATCACCGCATACGTGCTGAATTCCTGACCGAGTGTCATCGGTACGGCGTCCTGCAATTGTGTGCGTCCCATTTTCAAAATATCTTTGAACTCTTCGGCTTTGGATGCAAAGGCGAGGCGCAGAATCTCCATCCCCGCGATGAGATCATCGATCAAAAAACGCAGCGCCACTTTGACCGCCGTCGGGTATGCATCATTTGTGCTTTGACTCAAATTGACATGTTCCAGCGGATGCAGGAATTTGTATTCACCGCGTTCGTGTCCAAGGATTTCCAGTCCGCGGTTGGCGATGACCTCATTGGCATTCATGTTCGTGGATGTTCCTGCGCCGCCCTGAATCACATCCACCACGAATTGGTCGTGGAGACTTCCGGCACGGATCTCCTCACAGGCTTTGATGATCGCATGTGCTTGTTCTGTTTCAAGCAATTCGAGTTCCAAATTTGCCTGAGCGCAAGCCTGCTTCACGCAGGCCAGCGCCTTTACCAAACTCGGATACGTGCTGATGGGAATACTGCTGATGGGAAAATTCTCCAACGCCCGCGCCGTATGCACGCCATAATACACGTCGCTGGGAACTTCGCGTTCCCCCAAAAGATCATGTTCGATTCGATGTTTCACGATTTGACTCCAAGACTTGCATAGATAGTTAGATTCGCTTGTAATTCCTTCTCAAGCGTGAAATGCCTCAAGACCGCCTCTCTCGCGGACCTCCCAACTGCTTCCCGTTTCTCTGGCTGACTCAACACCTCAAGCGTTTTCTCTGCTACTGCCTGCGCATCGTTGACCCTCACAAAGAATCCGTTCACGCCATCTTCGATTACATCAGTCACGCCGCCAACCGGCGTGGCAATGACAGTTTTTTCGCTTGCCATGGCTTCAAGGATGGCATTTGGCATCCCGTCTCGCAGTGATGGGTGGATGAAGACATCCATCAGCGAATAATAGGCGGGCAGGTCTTTGTGAGAGACATGTCCAGTTACGATAATTTGGTGTTCTGGATTCGACGATCGAAATTCTTCGAAGATTTTTCTATCTTCGCCCTCACGAATTTCGCCGACGATGAGAAGTGAAACGGATATTTTCTTCAACAACTGTGCATAGCCAGATAAGAGAGTTGCCAGGCCTTTTTTCTCGCGTAATTCACCAACGAAACCAATGACCTTCTTTTGTCCTTCGACCCCCAACATTTCTGCCAAAATCTCATTCTTCTCCGCTGGCTTGAAATGACCGGTGTCAATTCCATTGGGGATGATGTGAACTTCGCGGTCAATAAATGCTTTGGCTTTCTTTGCCAGGATGCTGGCATTTGTTGTCACAGCATCCGCGTTTTGCAAGGCATACATCACATGCGAGAACTTGCTCGGGTCAAAGGCGGCGCGTTCGATGTCATTTCCGCGAATGGAGACGACGCTGGGGATGTTTAAATATTTCCCGGCATAGGTGCCGACAAATCCAGCCATGGGCAGAAAGTAGGCATGGATGAGATCAAACGGTTCACGTTTGTGTTCTTCAACGATCAACTCAAACCAATTTACCAAGGTATCATCCACGCGTTTGTGGACGCCGAAGCGCGTTACGTAGACTCCGCCTGAGCGATGAGTCTGCTGGATAGTGGCTGGCAGGTTCCCGGTCGGGGCAAAGATGCGGACGTGATGTCCAGCCGAAGATAACGAATCCCCCAATCGTCCTGTTGAGATTGCGAGCCCGCCGAGGTCTGGTGTATACTTTTCGCTAAGCAAAGCAATTTTCATGAGGTGTCTCAATGGCGAAATGTGAAATGGTGGTCGGTTATCTGGTTCCGCATCGATGTGAAAACCCGGCGCTGGGAACGTGTGTCAAATGTGGACGCGGTTTTTGTGACGAGCACACGAATGCCACAAAAGAAGGACGTGTGTGTCTTGCCTGCCAGCAAGGTCTTGAGATGCCCGTGGCTTTACCGATTGCCGCTTCCACGTTTACCGCCGCCGATCTGGCGACCTTTGGCAGTGCCAGTGCCTGGGATGATGACGACAGCGGGGATATGTTCTCTGATCTAAGTTAGAGTTCATGCACATCCTTTTACTTCATGGTCAGGGACGAACAACCAATGCCATGCGGCTGCTTGGTTTTCGGCTTGGCAGGCTTGGACATGATGTGAAGTATTTCCGATATTACACCCGTACTGAAAAATTTGCCGATATCGTTCAACGTCTTGTGGCTGTGCTCAAGAGCCTGCCACAAGATCAGCCGTATGTCTTGATCGGTCATTCGATGGGCGGGTTGCTTGCACGTGCCAGCCTGCCAGCTTTGGAAGATCATCGTCCATGTCATTTGATCTTGCTGGCTTGTCCAAATCAACCTTCGCGTTTGGCATCTATTGCGAGACATAATCCTCTGTATCGTTATCTGACGACCGATTGCGGTCAAAAAGTATTGAGTGCAGATTTTTATCGGGTTTTACCGATGCCAACAATTCCAACCACCATCATCGCCGGTTCAGGCGGACCACGCATCTCGTGGCTGCCTTATGGCAGGGAACCCAATGATGGCGTGCTAAGCGTGCAAGAGACGCATCTGGGACCAGGCTTTGAGGTGATCGATGTTCCAAGCATTCATACCTTTATCATGAATTCGCGCCTGACCTTTCGTCATATTCAACGGATATTAACCGCCACGTTAATAAAGAATTGACTTAATACGGCCCGATCATTTCCCAAATATTTTTATTCTGTTCAATAAAATCATCACAGCGTTGACAAGGTTTGAGTGAGGGCGGATGCATCTTCAAACGCACCTGCCGATAAGCTGCGCCTTCCCAAACTTCCTTGAATGAATTATTTATGATGTTTCCTAATGGGGGGATTTTTTCGCGCGTCATACAGCAGACATAGACATTGCCATTGAAATCGATCAACGTGTGTGACCACGGTGCATAGCAGGGATGCTTTTCATAGAAGCCGAACGCGTATCTTCCCGCGCGTCCCAAGCGGACCTCAGACTCGTCCCGACCGAAAGGAAAGGCATCTTCATCCGAAACGATCAGACCTAATTCGAGCGCGCGTTCCGCGATGCGCGGCGCAATCTCTTCGTTGAATTTGGCGATGTCCTTCTTGCGCATGGACAGAATTTCACCGCAATGGTCATCGACGGGGATGAGGTTGATGCCATCCGCGCCAAGTTGGTGGGCAAGGTCTGGCAGCGTGGCGAGAGTCTCGTAGTTGGTGCGACTCACCACAGTGTTGATGCGAATGGTCAACTTGCCTTTGTGTTTGTAGCGGCGGAAGAGTTCCACAGCTTTGCTGGTGGCTTTGAACGCCCCTTCCACGCCGCGGATCTTTTCGTGCATCTTGCGAATGGGCGAGTCGATGGAGATATTCACTCCGCGCAAACCCGCTTCCACCAGTCGCTTGGCTTTTTGTTTTTTTGTAAGAGTAACGGTGGTTGTCATGGGAAAGTTGTTGCCGAGGGAGGTAGCCAGCTCTACAAAATCTGGGATTTGTGGTCGCAGCATGGGCTCGCCGCCGGAGATATGGATCTTCTTCGTGCCCATTTCTGCCAGCTCGGTGATGACTTCCTTGAAGCGGTCCGCGCTAACGGGCGGCTCACGCGTCTCGCGCCAATGATTGCACATCTCGCATTTGAGGTTACAGCCATAGAACACTTTGAACTTGACATACAGCGGCTTGTATGGGCGCGCGTTCAGGACGGCTTGTTTAAAATCTTCCTTCTCATTGGTGATGGTTTCAGGACTGTACATAACAGTAATATGGGTAATTGTATCACCCGTGTTGACGAAAAAAACGCATCTAAATCTCGGGATAGCGGACTTGTTTCTATAGGTTTAGTTCAAGTTGCAGCTTTATTTCGTCCCCTTCTTTAAGATTTTCCGCCCTTTGAACAACCAGTTTGATGGGCACAAGGTAACGTCCATCTTTTGGGAAGAGAGAAGTTTTCCATTGTGTCTTTCCCACCTTTGCCAAAACAGGAATCACACCCCAGCCATACGTCACCAGTTTTGAAACAGATTTGATGTCGGCGCTTTGCTTTTCTGGAACGGCAACGAACAGAAAAGGGGCAGGTCCGCGCCAATGAAAAATCTTTCCTTCAAATTTGATGATCATGAGATTTTTAGTCTCCGA
>JAHDWC010000116.1 GCA_023382575.1 Anaerolineales bacterium | reverse complement strand
GTGACGCCTTTGTTAAGCATCTCCACCAGTGTCAGGGTGATCTCGGGTCTGCAACCGGAATTGCCGTGCGCATGGACGTTGATTCGTCCTGCCAGCGCCGCGCGGACATGTTCAATCGGCGCAGGATCGCCAATCCCTGCGGCATGGTTGTAGATGAGATATTTTTGAAATTCCTTTACCTGCTCGTCGTTCAACACCTTTTCTGAAAACTCGCCGATGCCGGTATTCGTACCGTACATGATCTCCTTCGCGGCGAGTTTCTCCTCCAGCATGGCGCGGCAGACTTTGATCCGCTCCAAGGCTTCAGGAGCCAGTTCCACTTTCTCGTTAAAGCGTGCAATCGCAACAATCTTTTCAATTGTGAGGTCAGAACCGTTCAAGATGATGGTCATGGGCAATTCTCCTTGGAATTTGGGGATGCGCTCATTGTACTCCAAAGGATATATGAAAAAAACAGACGCGGATTTGCCTCCGCGTCTGTCATCTACACAACTGATTTATGAATTAATAATTCGTCGTCCTATCGATCAGACCTAACTCCCGTGCGCGGGCGTCACACCAGCGGAAAACGTAAATACTGACTGTACCAAAGAACACGCTCAATGCCAGCAGGACACCAAGGATTTCCATGTTGCTGAAGTTTGCCAATGTCGGGAAGGCTTGCGCCACATCTCCAACCAGCGAGCGGCGCAACAGTTCCAGCCAATACGTGGTCGGCATGAAGTATCCAACGGGACGCAACCACTCCGGCAGCACATCCAAGGGGAAGATCGCGCCGCTGAAAATGTACAACGCGCCTGCTGTCGCTTCGCCGATGAAGCCTTCGTGGCGAGCCACTGTCAATGTGATACCCGCTAACAGTAAGCCAAGAAGCGCGAGCATCACCACGCCCACGAATAATGTGACGAAGAACAACAGCCAGTCCACTTCCGCGAAGTTGATCTTCACGTTCAGGAAGAGCAGTCCTGCCGCAATGGTGATAAAGACCGCGATGGAGCCAGTGATGAAACGTGCCACACCACGACCAAGCAGGTACAGTGGAATGTAGATCGGCGCAATATACATGTATTTGAGCGTCTTGTAATGTTCGCGGTCATCGACCACTGCCCACGAGACCCCCGTCATCACCGCGCCGACATAAATGTAAAAGGCATTGCCAAGGTAAATGTACGGGAAGAGGGCGCTGTCATAATTTCCCTGCGAGATGATGCCGTACATGATGACCAGAATCGCCGCGCCCGAAATCGGCTTGACGATGGAATACACAGCGAACAGGAATGGGTCGGTCCAATTGGATTCGATCACCCATCCCAACCACGCCGCCATACGAAACGAACGCCATGAGGTTGAAGTTTGCATAAAATCTCCGTGTCAGGTTCCAAGTATCAGGTGTCAGGTTTTTACATGAAACTTGACACCTGATACTTCTTTATCTTCGACTCTCCGTAATCCTACCTTCACGCACGGCGATCTTCTCGATGTATGCCAGCAAAATCTTCGCCGTCACAACAAACACCACCGAGAGGACAGACAGAATGATGATCTCCAGTTGCACGCTCATAAAGCCGAACTGGAATCCTGTGGGGAAGACCAACTGACGCATCGCATCCATGCCCAATGTGAGCGGGATAATCGATGCTCCCGCCGCCACCCAGAACGGCAGCGACTTGATCGGGAAGTAAAAGCCCGAAGCGAGAAAGATCGGTTCCTGCGCGAGGTTCGCCATGTGCCAGGCTTCACGTCCGAACAGCAGGAACGCCGAAGCCATCATCATGCCCATGCCGTATAACGCCACCATCGCCAGCATGAAGACCAAAAACAGCTGCAGGTAGCTCGACACGGTATACGTCACACCGAACATGAACATGCCCAACAGTGTCACTGCAATGGCGCGCATCGCCGTCGCCAGCATGCCGCCCAGCGCCATGCCAAGCAGGATCGCCATCATTGAGTTCGGCGCCATGATGTAGAGCGCGAGGTTGCCCTGCTCCTTCTCCCAATACAACTGGCTGGACATGCTCCATAAAATGTTCATCCAAAACGCGGTCATCGCGCCGCCCATCACCACGAAGCCGATATATTCTTCAGGTGCATTCAAAGCGCGATAGACTAACACATACGAAATGACCGCCAGCATCGGCATGATCACATCGAACACCAGCCACGAGACCTCGCGCTGCTGACCGATGATGCGCGGATACGCGCGCGCGATGATGGTCTTCAAGAACAAGCGCCAGCCCGTATCTTTGCGCGAATACGGACGCAACGCCGCAATGTTGTCAGGCTTAAGGCTGTCCATGTTCCTCCTCCTCCGCCATGCTGCGCCCCACCAAGTCCACGAACACATCTTCTAGTGTAGGTTCGCGCTTGGTCAGGTTCATCACCTTCACATCCTTTTGTGTGAATAGATTGATTACCCGCGCCAAAGCGGACTCTTCCACCAGACTCAGACTCAGCTTCGCGCCGGTTTCCGTCTCCGAGATCGCCGCTTTCGTGACCTCAGGCTGGTCGAGCAAATGTTGCTGAGTCAACCCGTTGAGCGGACTCACCTGAATCTCGAACAACGCGTCCTTCTGCAACCTTTGCTTCAACACAGACGGTTTATCACAAGCCAGCACTTTTCCCTTGTTGATGATGGCGACACGGTCACATAACTCTTCGGCTTCCGCCATGTAATGCGTGGTCAAAAGCAACGTGCGTTCCTTGTCCGCTTTCAACCAATCGAGGATGAATTTGCGTACATCACGCATCGCGCCGACATCCAGACCCAACGTCGGCTCGTCGAGGAACAACACTTCCGGCTCGGTTAAGAATCCGCGCACGATATTCATCTTCTGGCGCAGGCCCGTTGAAAGATCAGATGACTTGGTATTCATCCTATCTTTCAAGCCCACCATCTCCAGCAATGCTTCGATGCGTTCATTCGCTTCCTTAGACGGCACGCCGTAAAACTGCGAGAACATCCACAGATTCTCACGCACGGTCAACAGACCATAGCCCGATGACTCGCCGCCTGAGACCATATTGATGCGTGGACGCACCAGATCCGGCTCAGCGTGGACATCCGCTCCAGCAACACGTGCCCAGCCTGAAGTCGGAGAAAGAAGCGTGGTGAGGACTTTGATCAATGTCGTTTTGCCTGCGCCATTCGGACCTAACAATCCAAACAGTTCACCGCGTTCCACCGTCAAGTTAACGCCTTGTAAAGCGACCAATTCCTTGCGCGTTTCTTTCTTGCTGCCGCGCAATTTGTAAATGCGACCGAGGTCTTTCGTTTCGATTGCAAGTGAAGCGGACATGATTCTCCTTAAAATTTTGTAATGTCGTTCGTTGTCTTTCCGTTGATTAAACGTAGGGTTTACGTCAAGCGCCTTTTGCAAGTGCGTGATAAATTTACACGCGTAACAGATTCTCTTCTCCTCCTTTGTAAGAGAGCCAGGGTAGGCGACCCTGGCTCTCGCACTTTAAAGGACAGCCAACAAGGTAGGGACGATGGCGCAACAATTCAATTGTGGGATGGGGAGGAATTAGAAAATAAGTTCTATTTTACTACGGATTTGGGTTGTGATGTAAAATTCGGCGCATGACTGACTCCCTTGAATATACTCCAAAAATCGCCATGAGTATCCATGCTCACCCCGATGACCAGGAATTCTCCATCGGCGGGACGCTCGCCAAATGGGCAAAAGCAGGCTGTGAGATCGTCTCTGTGGTCATTACCAGCGGCGACTCTGGCTCGAATGACGCGACAAAAGACGGAAGCTACAAGCCGGAACTTGCCCGCCTCCGCGAGACCGAACAGTTGGCAGCCAACAAAGTGCTTGGGGTTATGCAGACAGTTTTTCTGCGTTATCCAGATGGTGAACTACAACCGACGATTGAACTGCGCAAAGAGCTCACCCGCCTCATCCGCAAACACAAACCTGATGTGGTTTTATGTGGCAACCCTGAGGCGTGGTTTTACGGCAATGAATATGTCAACCACCCCGACCATCGTGCCGCGGCACAGGCAGCTTGCGAAGCAGTCTTTCCGTCAGCGGGGACAAGGCTCATCTTTACAGACCTGCTCGCAGCGGGGTATGAACCGCACGAGGTCAAACGGTTGTATATCCACGGTACAGATAAACCCGATACCTGGGTGAATATTTCCGAGACCATCGATATCAAAGTGAAGGCTTTGCAGCAGCATGTCAGCCAAATCCCCGTGGACGAAGTCGAGAAGTGGATGAAGGATTGGGCAAAAGAAGATGCAAAGGACAAGGATTTTGAATACGCCGAGTCATATCGGGTGATGATCCTAAAACAGGAAGCTGAGCACGAGAAGTGATAATGGATCACTAACGATAGACCGTAGACAATCTTCCATCATCTACGGTCTATCGTCTATAGTCAATGATCTGTAAATTAAAAGAACCAATGTCCCATCAACGCGGATGCGAGCGTCATACTGATGTTGTCAATGTCCTTATAATGAAGCGATTCAACCAATGCGCCGACCAATGCAATAGCTGCCATCGGTAGAATATAATTTCCAAATGGATTTGCAAACACACCAGCGCTTACATAAATAAAAATCATTATTGCCGACATCAAAAATCCGCCGAGGAATACACTGGCTGTTCCTGCCACAGATTTTTCTTTACTCCACGGCAGTTTTGGCGAGGCGATGCGCCGACCGAAAATGTCCGCCACGCCGTCGCCGCCGCACATCATCATCAATGCGATAATACCGATGGGGGATTCGCGCCAATAGACCAGCGTCAGCACCACGAACATAATGCCGTAATAGAGCGGACCACGCAAAATTTCCTTAGGGTCGCCGGTGCGAGACATGGCATCCACGGAGGCCTTATCTTTCAAAATTCCAAGCCCGATCAACGCGAATTGCACTGTGATCGCAAACGGAACCAACGCTGCCAGCCATCGGGCGGAGGGAGCATCGTCGAAAAAGAACCAGCACAAAACGAAGATCGGACCCGTGCCGATGTGGATCAACTTGCGGCTCAGCTTGCTTTCGATCCAGCCGCGATGGGCAAAGAAATCCATCAGGCGCAAAAATCCGAGCGCTATGGCGAAGGTAAGAGCGAGGGCGATGTAGTTGTTCAAGGGAAACTCCTGAGATTTGAATTCCTATTTATAAACCCACATGGGCTATCAAAGTCTCCCAGGTTTCGAAATGAACGATCCCCGCCTTGTCAAATGCATCGATTTTGGCACGACTGCCTGAGGTCAGACCGAGAGCGTGGACCTTTACATCGAACCCATTTTTTTGGAGGACATCGCCAGCCGCTTGAGCCGAGCGGATGCCGCCCATCGTATCTTCCACGACGATGAGTTCAAACTCACGCGGCAGGCTTGAGAAGATGCTGTTCAGTCGACCCGAAGCCTGCCACTCCGCTGCCGCTTGAATCGAAGACCACTCCGCTCCGGTAAAGGCGGCGGCAACTGCCGCGAGTGATTGAACAGGCGACGGCTTGAGAAGCGAGGCGGCGGCAACTCCAAATTGTTTTTCGTAATATTCCAAACGTCCATATCCAATGAGCGGAATATCTGCCAAGCCCACGAGTTCAAGTGCGGCTTCGGCTTCGGGGGCGTAGCCAATGTGAGAGGTGGGCACATCCTTGGGCGGTGCAGACGGACGCGCCGTGATCGAAGCGAGGTGGATGTTTGGCTGCTGAAGTTTGGACAATGTTTTCGGGCTGAGATTGGATGTATCGTGCGTTTGTAAAAATGATTCTGTTTCAACTTCGGCAGGCAGATTATAGGCTTCGCTGAAAACGCGGCTGCCCAGCGAGAAATGCTGAAAGAGGCGCGTGGTTTGCGAGAAGTGGACATTGCGCGAATCATGTAAAAGGTTGCGGCGCAGGTCTTCAGGCAGATGAGGGAAACATCCATGCTGCAGGACAGACTCGGTGGGATAGACATTCGGCAAAATTTCAAAATCGGGAATGATCAAATCTCCCGGCATGTAGCCATTCATCCTGCGCCCGATCTCAATGGCTGCTGATTTTAGATCTGAAGGCAAATGTTCATTGCCCACTTTGGCAAGAATATCATTCCACGCCGCCCCGAGCAGAACGGGGACCATATCCCACTCGCTGAAGATGCCGCGTTTTTCAAGTTCGGCAATCTTCTCTTCATGAAAATCAAAATGCGGAGCACCCATTAACCCCGAAAAATAATTCAAGGTGGCGTGCAGGGCGGCGCGATACCCACCCGGCGAAACCAACACACCATCTACATCAAGCAAAATGACTTTCTTCATTTATGACGTTTCTCCAACTCTGCCAGGATATCCGCCGGGGTCAAGCCGCGAGCGGCGAGCAAAACCAGCGTATGATACGTCAAGTCGGCAACTTCTTCAATCAATCGCTGGTCTTCCTGTGCCAACGCCGCCACGACCACTTCCGTCCCTTCTTCGCCCACCTTCTGCGCAATCTTCGGCAACCCGTCATTGAAAAGACTGGTCGTGTACGACTTCTCGCTGGGATTATTTTTCCGATCTTGAATAACATCAAACAACCATTGAATGCTCATTTCCATTCTCCTTTTGTTAAACACGAAGGGCACGAAGTACACACGTGTGCCTGCGCACAGTGCAGGCACAGGTTTTAAGAGTTTTCCTTCGTGCTCTTTGTGTCCTTTGGGTTTAAATGCTTCTAAAAAAGCAACTCCGCTCACCCGTATGGCAGGCAGGACCCGCAGGCTCGACCAAGACTAGCAACGTATCCGCATCACAATCCACGCGGACTTCAACCACCTTCTGCACATTGCCCGATGTTGCACCCTTATGCCACAGTTCTTGGCGGCTTCTTGACCAGAACCAAGTCTCTTTAGTTTCCAGAGTTAACTGCAAGGATTCGGCATTCATGTATGCCAGAGTCAATACTTCTTTTGTATTTGCATCTTGCACAATGGCTGGAACTAATCCGTTTGCATCGAACTTAATTTCATCATTCATCTTTCATCCTTCATCATTGTCTTACGGGTACGCCCTGCAATCTTAATTCCTCTTTGAGCTCAGGGATTCTCAACTTCCCATCATGAAACAGTGACGCCGCCAGCGCTGCATCTGCCATGCCTTTGGTGAGCACATCCGCAAAGTGACTGGGAGTCCCTGCCCCGCCCGAAGCGATGACAGGCACAGACACCATGTTCGAGATGATACTGGTCAGTTCAAGGTCATAGCCTGCGAGTGTGCCATCAGCATCCATGCTGGTGAGCAGGATTTCACCCACGCCCAACTCCACGCCGCGGACTGCCCACTCGACCGCATCCATGCCTGTGGGTGTGCGCCCGCCCGCTACGTACACTTCCCAACTTGAGCCGTTGCGACGCGCGTCAATTGCCAGCACAATGCATTGCGCCCCGAAGCGGCTCGCGCCTTCAGAAAGCAGTTCAGGTCGCTTAACCGCTGCCGAGTTCACGCTGACCTTATCCGCGCCTGCCAGCAATAAATTGCGCATATCGTCCACTTCGCGGATTCCGCCACCGACGGTCAACGGCATGAAAACCGTCTCTGCCACACGGCTGACCAATTCCAGCGTTGTCTTGCGTCCTTCGTGCGTCGCAGAAATATCAAGGAAGACCAACTCGTCCGCGCCTTGCTCATCGTACAGACGCGCCTGCTCCACAGGGTCACCCGCATCACGCAGATTCACAAAGTTCACGCCTTTCACCACGCGCCCATCTTTGATATCCAAACAAGGGATGATTCGTTTTGCTAACATCGAAAACCTTTCCACCACAAAGGGTCACTACGGTACACAAAGGTTTTAAGGCTTTTCCTTCGTGACACTTTGTGACACTTCGTGGTTAAACACTCAACGCCTCTTCTAACTTAACCGTCCCATCATACAACGCCCGCCCGATGATACAGCCCGCCAGCCCCGCATCCTTCGCGGACTTCACATCATCAATTGTATGCACACCGCCCGAAGCAATCACATCTAGTCCGCTCTTCTCGGATAACTCTCGCGTTGCAGGGATGTTCAGCCCGCTGCCCAAACCGTCGCGGCTGACATCGGTAAAGATAACGGTACCCAATCCAAATTCACGCATTTGAAGCGCAAGGTCAAGCGCAGGCACGCCGCTGTTATCCTTCCAACCGCGAGTCCGCACGAGACCATCGCGAGCATCAATTCCAACTGCAATTCGTTCCGCGCCAAAACGACTCAACGCATCGCGCACGATCTCAGGCTGCTCGATCGCAATCGTTCCTAAAATCACGCGGCTCACGCCCAACAACAGCGCCGCTTCAATCGACTCCAGCGAACGCATCCCGCCGCCGAATTGCACACGCGTGCCGAGTTTCAAAATCGATTCAAGCGCATCACGATTCGCGTTATCACTTTCACCGAACGCGCCATCGAGATTCACCACATGCAGCCAAGTCGTGCCAGCGTCGATCCAACGCTTTGCCATCTCGGCGGAGTCGTCGCTGTATGAAGTCATCCGCGCAGGGTCGCCCTCTTTCAAGCGCACCACTTTGCCGCCGCGCAAATCGATCGCGGGATAGATCTTAAACATCATGCCTCCGCAAAATTTTTCAAAATGCGCAGCCCCACCGCCTGACTTTTCTCAGGATGAA
This sequence comes from Anaerolineales bacterium, assembly GCA_023382575.1. GTDB lineage: Bacteria > Chloroflexota > Anaerolineae > Anaerolineales > Villigracilaceae > Villigracilis. Next base: position 5,139 of record JAHDWC010000116.1, on the reverse strand, counting down.
ACTGCACGCCAAATACATTCTCGCGCCGCACCGCGCACGCATAGCGAATGCCATAATCCACTTCCGCGATCACATCTGCTGGATCGCCCGCCTGACAATAGTACGAGTGATTGAAATAGACATACGCCTCATCTTGGATTTGATCGAAGAGCGCCGCCTCTTTCTTAACTGTGAGTCGATTCCACCCCGTATGCGGAATCTTCACTGACAGCGTATCTGCAAACTTCACCACCGTGCCGCGCAGCAGCCCCAAGCCTGCATGCTCGCCCATCTCTTCGCCGATCTCGAACAAAGCCTGCATCCCGACACAGATTCCTAGCATCGGCACCCCGCGCGAAACGACTTGCTTCACAGCGTCATCGATCCCTTTGGCTTTCATGCCATCCATAAAATCACCGAACGCACCTACGCCAGGCAGTACAACTTTCTTTGCTGATAAAACTTTATCAGCATCATCTGTGCGTAAAACATTCGCGCCAACACTCTCAAGTGCTTTTTGCACAGAACGCAAATTGCCTGTACCCGCATCAATCAACACAATATCTTTCATCTTTCCTCTTTCATCGTCTTTACAGACTTCCCTTCGTAGACGGTATCATCCCACCCCGCCTTGGGTCAAATTGCGTGGACGCATCCAACGCGCGTGCCCAGGCTTTGAACAAGGCTTCGGCTTGATGATGGTCATCGCCCCCGTACAAAATTCGGGCATGGAGATTACAACGTGCCTGCACTGCAAACGACTCGAAGAAATGCGGGAACAATGTCACAGGGATATTGCCCACATACGGCGTATGCCACTCGACCTGCACCACCGCATATGGTCGCCCCGACAAGTCCATTGCCACATGCGCGAGAGTCTCATCCATTGGCGCGAAACTATCTCCCATGCGGACGATTCCCTTGCGGTCGCCCAACGCCTTGTCAAAGGCTTGACCCAACGCCAGCGCCACATCCTCCACCGTGTGATGGACGTCAATGTGAAGGTCGCCTTGGGCGTTGACGGTCAGGTCAAAGAGCCCATGCACCGCAAGATGGGTCAGCATGTGGTCAAGAAACCCCACGCCTGTGGAAATCTCATGTTTGCCTGTGCCATCCAAATTCAATTTGATCTCGATCTGTGTTTCGTTTGTCTTTCGGGATACTTCTGAAGTTCTCATGATTCTCCTTTGGTTACAAGTTGCAGGTTGAAGGTTGCAAGTTAAGAACTTTAAAACCTGTAACCTTCAACTTTCAACCTTATAACTTCCTCAACGCCTCAATCAACACATCCGTATCACTAGGTCTTCCCACGCTAATGCGGATGTGATCTCTCAGCCCAGGCTTGTTGAAATAGCGGATGAAGACTCCGAACTCTTGCGCCAGTTTCGTTTTCAATTCGGCGGCATCACGTCCGTTCACCTGGCAGAGGATAAAGTTCGATTGCGTAGGATACGGCTTGAGGTACGGAACCGCTCCCAGCGCGGAAAAGAGGCGGGTTCTTTCATCCTTGAGTTTCTCGACCAACACTTTCAATTCATCCACATTTGCCAGCGATGCTTGCGCGGCAACACTCGCGGCGACGTTGACATTGTACGGCTGCTTGGACTTCCACAAGGTGGGCATGAGCCACTTGGGGAACGCGCCATAGCCAATGCGCAGACCCGCCAAGCCCGCCCATTTGCTGAACGTGCGCAACACGACGAGATTTTCACGCTGCGGCACTTCGCGGATTCGGCTGAGGCTGGCGCCGAGATGCTCGCCCGCAAATTCGATGTAGGCTTCGTCGAGCACCACCAACAGCGGAAGCGCGAGCAATTCATCCATCACATCGGCGGGGATCAATGAGCCATCGGGGTTGTTGGGTGAAGCGATGAAAAGCAGTTTCGGCTTGTGTTCATCAACGGATTTGCGGATGGACGGCATATCGAGCGAGAAGTCGGCTTTGCGCGGAACTTCGATACAACGCGCGGCGTTCAACTCCGCGTCGAAGGGATACATGCCGAAGGTGGGCGGGCAGGAGAGAATGCACTCGTTCGGCTCTAGGAAGACGCGCATGAGCAGGTCGAGCAGTTCATCGGCGCCTGAACCTGCAAGCAGATATTCTTCGTCCACACCTGTGAATTCGGCAAGCGACTTGCGCAGGGCACGCGACTCAGGGTCGGGGTAGATGTGCGGGAAGTCCATCTCTGCCAGTGCCTTGCGGACGGCAGGCAGAACGCCATACGGATTTTCGTTCGCGTCGAGTTTGACGATCTGCGCAGGTTCGCGTTCAATGCGAGCGGAGAGAACTTCGAAGGGTTCGATGGGTGTGTAAGGGGGAAGGGATTCGAGGTGGGTTCTTATATTCATAATAATTCCTGTAGGTCACGCTTGTAGCGTGACGATTATGTGATGGGCAACTGTCACGTTGAAAACGTGACCTACGAGTTACTCCTCAACAGCGCAGCATTCGCGTGTGCGTCCAATCCCTCAGACTGCGCGAGAGTCGCAGCGATGGGACCAACGGCTTGTGCAGTCTTGTCATCCAACGCAACGAGGCTGACGATTTTGACAAAGTCCCAGACGTTGAGCGGGGACGCAAAGCGGGCAGAGCCGCCTGTGGGCATGACGTGGCTGGGACCTGCGAGATAGTCACCCAGCACTTCAAAGGAATGTTCGCCCATGAAGACTCCGCCTGCGTTGTTGACCTTTTCTGTCCAGCGCCACGGCTCGGTGACCGATAATGCCAGATGTTCAGGCGCGTACTCGTTGGCGAGGTCAACAGCTTCTTCTAAATCACGAGTCAATACAGCACCGCCACGATTTTCCAACGAAGCGACAATGATGTCTGCACGGCTGCGCTGCTCGATCTGCTTGGCAACTTCGGCTTGGACTTTTTGAATGAGGGTTTGCGAGGGAGTGAGAAGAATAGCAGAAGCGAGCAGGTCATGTTCGGCTTGGGCAAGTAGATCCGCTGCAACCCATGCGGGGTTGGCAGAGTCATCAGCGATGACAACGGTTTCGGTGGGACCCGCCAGCCCGTCAATGCCGACCACGCCGTAGACTTGTCGCTTGGCTAATGTGACAAACAAATTTCCAGGTCCGAAGATTTTATCCACGGGGCGGATGGTTTCGGTGCCATAGGCGAGGGCGGCGATGGCTTGTGCGCCGCCAATGGCATAGACCTCGTCCACGCCTGCGACGGCACAAGCGGCAAGGATAATCGGGTCAATGGGGGTTTCGGAATTTGCAAAGGATTTATTTGGTGGAGTGACAACAACAATTTCCTTCACGCCAGCAACACGCGCAGGGATGGCACTCATCAACACAGTGGAAGGAAGTGGCGCTGTGCCGCCAGGGACATATAAACCAACCCGCTGAATGGGGCGGATGATCTGCCCGACGGTGCCGCCGAGTTCGTTGGTGAACCATGAGGTCAGCGGTTGTTTTTTGTGGAAGGCTTCGACTCGGGCGGCGGCTTTTTCGAGCGCGTCACGTTGGGCGGGCGAGATCGAATCAAGCGCGGACTGAATCAAAGCCGTCGAAACGGGAGCAGGCTTGAGGTCCAGAGAATCGAGGCGCTTTGTCCAATCTTGCAAGGCAACGTCACCGCGAGTCCGCACATCTTTCAAAATGCGAGTCACGGCTTCTTCCGCTGTTAATCGTTCGCCAAAAAGTTTTTCGATGTTGTCCATCACGCGCGCGCTGACGGGGAACTCATCAGGCGGGGTGCGTTTGAGAATGGTTTGGCGTGCGGTTTGCGGGTCGTATTGTTTCATAGTCAATTCCTTTTCTAAATACAAAGGTCACGAAGGTCTTAAGGCTTTTCCTTGGTGCCCGTTGTGTCCTTCGTGTTTAAAGATTTTTATTTCAATGCTGCGAGCATGGCGGTGTAGCGCGGCGGTTCTTCTTCGAAGATGTAAGTGACGGGCGAGACGATGATGCCGCTGCCGCCGATGGAACGCAATTCGTTGATGGCTTGCGGAAGGCGACTGCGCGGCACGACGATGGTGACAGAGTGCCAATCTTGATTCGGTTCGCGGGTGATGATGGGGCTGACGGTGGGACCTTGCAGACCGCCGACGGATGTTTCTTCAAATAGTTTGGACGCGATCGCTTCGGGACTCCGCCCGCGCATGTTCGCAATGACCAGAAGATTTTCCTTCGCCCGCATGTGCGCCTCGATGTACTCTAGCAAGCGACGCGCCATCTCCAGTGCTTGAGGATTCGTTTGCAAGGCTTTGCGGTTCGCGATCAGCGCGGCTTGCGAGGCTTGAATGACTCCGTCACGCAATGCACGCAGACGATTGTCTTGCAATGTTTGACCCGATGAAACGAGATCGGAGATGATGTCGGCATAACCGATGGTCGGCGCGGTTTCGAGAGTGCCTTCGGCGGCGATGAGTGTGTGCGGAATGTTTTGTGCGTTGAGAAAACGTTCGGTGAGGACAGGGAATTTGGTTGCCACTCTCAACGGACGGTTGAGACTCGCCGCATATTTTTTCAGTGACGGGATGTCGGTGACATCTGTCCATGCTTCGGGGACGGCGAGCATGAGCGCACAGCCGCCATAACCGAGTTCGTCATGCAGGACGATGATCTCGCCATTGTCGCCGCGCTTTTCTTCGAGCACATCGATGCCGGTGATGCCAAAGTCCACGCTGCCTTGGCGGACGCTGACCACGATGTCGCTGGGACGTTGAAAGAGGACAGTTAACTCAGGCAGGGCAGGCATCTTCGCCTGATACTGACGCGGATTAAGTTTCTGCACGGAGAGTCCGCACTCGGCGAGGAAGTCGAGCGAGTCGTCCATGAGGCGTCCTTTGGAGGGGAGGGAGAGACGAAGGGTGGGTTGGGGTGTCATTAATTTTCCTTTTCTTGATTTGCGGTTGACGATGGACGATAGACCACAGACGACGGATGATGGAAGCCCGTCCATGGTCAATGGTCTATCGTCCGCACTTGGGTAACAAAAAACCCCGACGCAGGGTCGGGGTTTGATGAGGTGAAGTATGGGTATCTGCTATTATCCGTTCACAGGTACGCGCACATAAACCTCCCGACCATGCGGGGGTTGAATATGATGATGGTGGTGCTTGAGCGCGGACTTGTTCATGTTGGGCGGTATTCTATGACGGTGCGGGGAATGAGTCAAGGGGAGAATTAGTTAAATGAAACGGG